>JBCDJE010000322.1:0-5540 GCA_038748185.1 Bacteroidota bacterium | reverse complement strand
GTAGTTGACGATGAAGAAGTAGCAAGAATAATTACAAAAGATTTTGTTGAACGCACAGCTCAACTCGAATTAGTAGCTGTAATGGATAATGCCATAGATGCCTACAATCTGCTAAAAAAAGAAAAAATCGATTTGGTTTTACTAGATATTGAAATGCCGGAAATGACAGGCATAGAGTTAATGGAATCATTGGAAGACAAGCCTCAGTGTATTTTAGTAACTGCCAGAAATGATCTAGCTGTAAAAGCTTATGAGTTAGCAATTACCGATTATTTAGTAAAACCAGTAGTTTACAAGCGATTTTTACAAGCAATTCAGAAAGTAGAAGCAAATGCAAATAAAGCTGTGCTCGATACGCAAGGCAGCGAAGATTTATATGTAAAAGCCGATAGTAAAATAGTGAGAATCAAACTTGATTCAATAAAATTTGTAGAGGCACTCTCAGACTATGTGATTATTCATACTGAGCAAAAGAAATATATTGTTCATTCAACAATGAAAGGAATAGCCAATCGCTTGCCTAATGATGAGTTTTCAAGAGTACATCGTTCGTTTATTGTGAATATAAAGCAAATAGAAACTATTGAAGACATGAGCAACATTATTATGCCTAATAAAATCATTCCTATAGGTGCTTCTTATAAGAGTGATTTTTTTAAGAAGCTCAATTTTTTATAAGTGTATTCAATATGATAGCTGATATTTCTTGGTAAGTGTACTAAAAAGTCTAAATGATATATATGCCCATAGCATTCCTGAAAGTGCTCCTAAAATAATATCAGTAGGATAATGTACACCTACTGCTATTCTGCTATAGCTCACTAAGCCTGACCATAAAAAAATCCATGCAGCATATTGCATTCTTCTCCTAAAAAATAGAAACAGAAACATAGCCAGTCCAAAAGTATTAGCCGCATGAGAGGAGATGAAGCCGTAACTTCCCCCACATCCCTTCTCCGTAATGTGTACTAATACAGAGATTTCAGGATTATGGCAGGGGCGTAATCTTTCAAAAAATGGTTTGCAAAATCCTGATGCAAATTGATCTGCCAGTAATATCGTGAATAAAATTCCTAGAATTGGCCAAAAACCTTTCCAGTGGAACTTCCAAAAAAAGTATATAATAATGAGTGCATAAAATGGTATCCACGTCTGCTTCTCCGTAAAAAACACCATAATTGTATCACTCAAAGGCGAGTGAAATTGATTGAGAAAAATAAATAATTGCTTGTCGAGTTGATCTATCTTTTCAATTAAATGCATGCCTACAACAGTTAGTAAATTTATTTACAAAGGTGATGTATAATAAGACTACTTAAAATTGGGAGGATTTTGATGTTAAGTAATGATTCTATGTTTTTACTATCTTTCGAAAATGAGAAATGAATGATATCATTTTTAAACTTTTTATCCTAAAGTTCATGTAAGCTAAAGTGATTGAAAAAAAATTAAAAGACCATTGAAAACATAATAGTTTAATATTTGAAGCGAATCTTTACCTTTGCGAAGGTAAAAACTTGTATCAGTAAAAGTAATACCAATTATTTTTTTTGAAAAAATATTTCAGTTCAAAAACTATGAGTGAATTGATAAAAGACATAGAAATAGTTGATAAAGAAAAGGAAGCCTGTGAAGTAGTTAATATCACAAAAGATGCAGCAACTAAAGGGCAAAGAAAATTATATATAGAAAGCTACGGTTGTCAAATGAATTTTTCCGACAGTGAGATTGTCGCTTCAATTATGCAAAAAGAAGGTTTTGGCACTACATCTAATTTCGAAAATGCAGATCTTATTTTTTTAAATACCTGTTCTATTCGCGATAAAGCCGAACAAACTGTAAGAAAACGATTAACTCAATTTAATAAGGTAAAAGCAGGAAGGCCTTCTTTGCTTGTAGGCGTGCTAGGTTGCATGGCTGAACGGCTAAAGAGCCAATTACTAGAAGAAGAGAAGATTGTAGATATAGTAGCTGGCCCTGATGCTTACCGTGATTTGCCAAACTTGGTTTCCGAAGTAGATGAAGGCAGTAAAGGAGTAAATGTATTTTTATCCCGTGAAGAAACCTATGCGGATATAACACCTGTGCGATTAAATTCAAATGGTGTTACTGCTTTTATCTCTATTATGAGAGGTTGTGATAATATGTGTTCTTTCTGTGTTGTGCCTTTTACAAGAGGAAGAGAAAGAAGCCGTGATCCTCATTCAATTATACAAGAAGCTAAAGATTTATTTGCAAAGGGCTATCGTGAAGTTACCCTATTGGGGCAGAATGTAGATTCTTACAAGTGGTCTCCTGATACCAACTTAAAGGGAAAAGCCCAAATAGAGAAAAAAGAGAAAAAAGGACACGATGTGGAAATTGTTAATTTTGCCAATTTGCTGGAAATGGTCGCAAAGGTACACCCTGACTTGCGTATACGTTTTTCAACATCGCATCCGAAAGATATTACCGATGAGGTACTATATACCATGGCGGCTTATGAAAATATCTGCAAATACATTCATTTGCCTGCGCAAAGTGGTAATTCTCGCGTATTGGAAATTATGAATCGAACCTATTCAAGGGAATGGTACATAAATAGAGTAGACGCTATCAGGAGAATTCTTGGCGAGGACTGCGGTATCTCATCTGATATGATAGCTGGATTTTGCACAGAAACTGAAGCTGAACACCAAGATACCCTCAGTTTGATGGACTATGTGCAATACGATTTTAGCTATATGTTTTATTACTCTGAGCGTCCAGGGACATTAGCTGCTAAAAAATATGAAGATGATATTCCGCTTGACTCCAAAAAGCAGAGATTGAAAGAAATTATTGAGAAGCAAACAAGTATCTCGTTAAAAAGAAATCAACGCGATTTGGGAAAGCAATTTAAAGTACTGGTAGAAGGTGTTTCCAAAAAATCGGATATGCAATTAAAAGGAAGAAATTCAGCCAATAAGGTGGTCGTTTTTCCAAAAGAAAATCATATACTAGGTGAATATGTTAATGTGCTAATAAAAGACTGTACAGCAGCTACACTTATTGGAGAAGTGGTTAAGTAGTGCTTAAAAATAGACTAATTATATACTATGAACAATAAAAGAATCTCTATATCAAGTGGTAATCATCTTGAAGAAGAAGTTGGCTATTCTCGTGCTGTAAGGGTAGGAAATATTGTAGAGGTTTCCGGTACAACCGCTGTTGAAGACGGAGAAGTGATTGGTGTAGGTGATCCTTATCAGCAAACATTGTGCATTTGTAAAAAAATAAAAAGTGCATTAGAGGCTGTTGGGGCATCATTAGATGATGTTACCCGGGTGCGAATTTATCTTACAAATATTGCTCATTGGAAACAGGCAACTCGGGCTTATTCTGAATACTTTAAAACAGTTAAGCCTGCTTGTTCGCTATTAGAGGTTAATAAATTTATTGGAGACGATTTACTGATAGAAATAGAGACAAGTGCAGTAATTGCTGAATAAAGTCTTAAAACGAACTTAAAATAATTGCTCCTGATAAGTAATTATTCACAAGAAGTGGCGACTTATAATTCATATAATTATCATTTCAAATTTTGAAAAATGAGTGCTCACAATTTTTAGTGCTAATTTTTTGAGCTACAAAGTAATTCATGGTTTTTATTGAAAATGTAAAAGAAGCTGTTAAATCAATAAAAGATAATTTATTGAGGACTTCACTTACTGCTGCTATTATTGCTATCGGGATTAGTTCTTTAGTAGGTATTTTAACAGCGGTTGATGCAATCCAGTCATCAATTACCTCGGGTTTATCAGATTTAGGGGCTAATAGTTTCGATATTAAAGATAAACGCTATAGATCAAGACGCTCACAAGGACAGCGTTCATCAAGATCCAAGCCTATTTCGTATAAAGAAATTTTGCGATTTCAAGAAAGATTTGATGAAGCTGAAAGGATTAGTGTGTATGCAAGTGTAACCTTTAGTGCTGTAGTAAAATATCTATCCAAATAAACTAACCCGAATTCAATTGTAGCAGGTATAGATGAATATTATTTGGGAAATAAAGGGTATGATATTGAATCTGGTCGAAATTTTTCTAGAACAGAACTTGAACAAGGTGTAAACGTTGCGATTATTGGGCAAGATATTGTCAATAATCTTTTTGAAGGAATTGATCCATTAAACAAGACGATCGGTATAAGAGGATTTAAATTTACCATTATTGGTGTATTGGAGAAATCAGGAGGATTGGGTAGTGGTAGGCTAGATAGATCAGTTTTTATTCCCTTGTTAAATGCAAATAAATATGGCGCTCAAACGCAGATTTCTTATAATATGACTACCACTGTTAAAGATCCTTCTCGCCTTGACTATTTAATAGGTGAAGCAACGGGTCTGATGCGAACCATTAGGAAAGATCAACTTGGGAAAGATAACTCATTTGAGATATCTAGAAGCGAATCGGCAGTACGTTCCATCGATGAAACTTCTCAGAACTTACGACTAGGGGGCAGTCTTATAGGCTTTATCACACTTATCGGTGCAGCAATTGGGCTAATGAATATTATGATGGTCTCTGTAACAGAAAGAACTAGAGAAATAGGGGTGAGGAAAGCTTTGGGAGCTACTCCCTCAAGGATTCGAGAACAATTTCTTGTAGAAGCCATAGTTATTTGTATTATAGGTGGACTTGTAGGAATTGTTTTTGGAATGGTACTTGGAAACTTAGTGACGCTCTTATTTGATGATGCATCTTTTGTTTTTCCTATTATCTGGATCACAATTGGTCTCGTTGTTTGTGTATTTGTTGGTGTTATATCAGGTTACTATCCGGCAAGCAAAGCTTCTAAGTTAGACCCTATCGATTCTTTGAGATATGAATAATGATTTTTTAGTGTAATTAATAACAATGTGTTACTGTGTGAAGAACTTTTTTACGATGTAAAGTAACTCATTCATCATCATGGCAGTGGCTCCCCAAATAATACTGTTTTCAATTAAAAAACCTGGTGTTTTAAGTTTAAGCCCATTAGGAAGTTCTACTTGAACAGCTTGCTGGTTATATGGATTTTGAAATGCATATAAGGGAAACTCAAGTACTTGATCTACCTCTCTGGCATCGGGAATAAAATCAGGTTTTTGAGAAATAACTGCAACGGTAGGAGTAACTAAGGAATTACTTGGTGGAATGTATAAGTCTGAAAGTGTTCCAACAATTGCGTTTCTGTTAACAATTACCCCAATTTCTTCGTGTGTTTCACGTAAGGCGGTATGTTTAATGTCAAGATCCTCTTTTTCAGTTCTACCACCCGGGAAAGCAATCTGCCCACTGTGTGCTCCATCATAAATAGGTCTGAGAATAAAAGGAATATAAAACTCTTGTTGATGAGGGTAAATTAAAATGAGCACTCCTGCTTTTCTAGGGGTACTATTCGCTTGTTGAACTTGTCTCAATTTTATATTATCGGTCATCTGGGCATGAGCTTGATCGCCGGGTAATTTTTTGTTTAATTCTGTTCTTAAAAAACTTGCGAATTCTTCCTCCATTTGTAAAAATCTTTGATAATAAGTG
>JBCDJE010000321.1:0-5546 GCA_038748185.1 Bacteroidota bacterium | reverse complement strand
CAATCGCCTTATGGTGGCATCCAATATGTAGAACAAGAAGTAGAAATAGATGAAACAATACTTCAGCAAATTGCCGAAATGACCAACGGTAAATACTTCAGGGCAACAGACAATGAAAAATTGAAAGCGGTCTATCAGGAGATAGATAAATTGGAGAAGTCAAAAATTGATGTTACAGAATTTAGTAAGAAGAAAGAAGAGTTTTTGCCTTTTGCTATTTTAGCTATAGGCTTATTACTTCTTGAAATTTTATTTAGAAATACATTATTAAGAACAATACCTTAAAAACTTCATAAAATATGTTCAGATTTGAAAATCAGGAGTTTTTGTATGGATTATTGCTATTGCCTGTTATGCTTTTGTTTTTCTGGTTTATAGGAATAAAAAGAAGAAAGTCACTTAAAAAACTTGGCGAGCTAAATGTTATTCAGGAATTGATGCCAGAATTTTCTTTAGTAAGACCTGTAGTAAAAAATATTTTTTTAGTCTTAGCCTTTATATTTTTAGTTTTTGCCCTTGCTAACCCTCAAATCGGTTCAAAGTTGGAAACTGTAAAGCGCAAAGGGGTTGAAATTATGATTGCTATAGATGTTTCCAATAGCATGCTTGCCGAAGACATCCGTCCAAACAGATTAGAACGCGCAAGAAGAGCTATAAGTCAGCTTGTACGAAAATTACACAATGATAAAATCGGGCTGATTGTTTTTGCAGGGGATGCTTATATTCAGTTACCCATTACTACTGATTATGCCGCAGCTCGTATGTTTTTGCAAAGTGTAAATACGAATATTGTGCCTGTTCAAGGGACTGCTATTGGAAAAGCCATTGAACTTGGCATGCAGTCATTCAGTAGTGATCAGACTAAAAACAAAGCACTGATTGTCATTACCGATGGTGAAAATCATGAAGATGATGCAATGGATATGGCGGCTAAGGCGGCGGAGCAAGGCATTATTATACATACTATTGGTATGGGATTACCACAAGGAGCACCCATACCAGTATATAACAATTATGGTCAAAAGGATTTTAGGAAAGATAATGCAGGAAATGTTGTTGTTACGAAACTTAATGAGACTATGTTACAACAAGTAGCAGCGGCAGGAACAGGTTTATATGTGAGAGCTAACAATGCAGAAACAGGTCTGGAAATGCTATATGAAAAAATTAATGAAATGGATAAGGAGGAATTTGAATCTAAAGTATTTGCCGATTACGAAGATCGCTTCCAACCATTGGTTTTGCTAGCTTTACTTTGCCTATTTATTGAATTCATTATTTTACCGAGAAAAAATAAGTTGCTAAGTAAAATTGACCTTTTTAGGTTTAAAGTATAGGGAATATGATAACTCATAACAGATTTAATTAATCAGTAAGAGTTTTATCACACCAAAGTATTATAAAGATGAAACCTCCATTAGCAAGTAATTATTAACTCACACACGTCGATGATTATTTGGGAATGGTAAGTTCCATCTGACAACTAAAGAAAATATATAAACAGATGAAAGAACTCATAAAAAAAATAGCAAAGCACTCACAAGGCTACTATATAATAGTGGCTCTTTTGCTATCATTAAGTGCTTTTGGGCAAGAGGAACGCAAGTATATTAGAGAAGGAAACGATTATTACAAAGAACAAGATTTTGAAAAAGCCCGACAATCATATTTGAAAGGAATAGAGGCAAATGCCGATTCTTATGGAGCTGCTTTCAATTTGGGAGATGCATTATACAAGGATGAAAAGTATGAAGAAGCTACTAGGCAATTCGAAATGCTAACACAGAAAGCCACATCGCCAACCCAAAAATCCGCAGCTTATCATAATTTGGGAAACACATTATTAGAAAGTCAAAAATATGAAGAAAGCATCGAAGCATATAAAAATGCGTTAAGAAATAATCCCGCTGACGAAGATGCCCGATACAATCTAGCTTATGCACAACAAAAATTAAAAGAACAACAAAAGCAGCAACAGCAAAACAAAAATCAAGACCAAGAGAATCAAGATCAACAAGATCAGAACCAAGACCAACAAAATCAGGAAAACCAAGAGCAAAACGAAAATCAGGAGCAAGACCAGAAAAGTCAACAAAATCAAAATCAGCAACAAAAAAATCAAGAGGAACAGCAGAATGCTCCTCAACCCCAAAAACAAGGGATTTCTAAGGAAGATGCTGAAAGATTACTCGAAGCATTGCAAAACCAAGAACAAGAGCTACAAGAAGATATGAAGAAGAAAAAGATTAAAACTAAGAGTGCTAAGGTAGAGAAAGATTGGTAGCTTATGTATAAGTATATTTAATTAAAATACTAGAACAGCACCAGATGGTTTTGATAGCAGTTGCGCAACTTATATCCTGTTTCTGAGTAACCCGAAAATTTTTAGAATATACTACCAATGTTAAATAATTATAAAATTTTGTCTTTCAGTATTTTAACTTGTTACATAAGGAGATTTCTTTATAATTTCAATTATTAGGATTTACAATACAATAACTAAAATATAATGAAGGGGCTATATATTTTCAGAGTAATGCTCTTGATAACTTTACTACTTAATATAAGTAGTTTCCTTTTGGCACAAGATATTTCTTTTAAGGTAAGTGCCCCTAGAGCTGTAGCTACTGGTGAAAACTTTCGTATTATTTATACGGTAAATGAAAAGGGAGAAAATTTTAAATCAGCAGATTTTCCCTCTGGTATTCGTGTCCTATCCGGTCCTAACCTTTCTACGAGTTCTAGTGTGCAAATTATTAATGGAAAGGTATCGCAAAGTATGAACCAATCCTACACTTTCTATGCGGTCGCGACAGAAGAAGGCACTTTGAGTATTCCACCTGCAACTGTGGAAGTAGATGGTGAAACATATACCTCTGAGAGTTTAAATATTGAGGTAGTTCAAGGAAATAGTAATAGTCAAGCGCAACAACAAAGTAACTCTACTCAAAGTAATCCAAATCAGACTAAAGTTCCAGAAGCAGAAATAGCCAATAAAGATTTGTTTGTAAGGGTTGAATTGAGTGATAAAGAAGTTTACCAAGGAGAAAGCTTACTAGCAACCTTAAAAGTATATGCTCGTGTTGATTTAGAAGGTTTTGAAGACATTCGTTACCCTTCATTTAACGGTTTTTGGAGTGAAGATATTGATGTCTCCAGTAGGATTTCACTAGAGAGGGGTACGGTAAATGGTCAAATATATAATATTGGTACTTTTAAAAAAGTGCTATTATTTCCACAGCAAAGCGGTAAACTGACAATTAGTCCATTCGAACTTGATTGCATTGTTAGACAGCGTACTCAGCGTAGGAGGAGGTCTAATGATCCTTTTAGTATGTTTGATGAGTTTTTAGGTGGTGGCTATCAACGTGTATTAAAAAAAGTAGCCAGTCCAGCCCTTACTTTAAATGTAAAACCTTTACCAGTAACAACGAGACCTAGCTCTTTTCATGGAGCAGTAGGTGATCTTAAGCTCTCTTCTTCGATAGACTTCACCAATGTAAAATCTAATGAACCACTTACTTTTACTGTAAAAGTATCTGGTAAGGGCAATTTGAAATTTATAGATCCGCTAGCTGTAAATTTTCCACCTGATTTTGAAGTGTATGATCCCAAAATAGGAAATAACTTTAAAGTTACAGCTAATGGAATTACTGGTAGCAAAACTTTCGAATACTTGGTTATTCCAAGAAGACATGGCAACTATACAATTCCTAGTATAGACTTTTCTTGGTTCAATCCTAATTCTGGCAAATATGAAACAGCATCTACTGAAGCATATGAAATAGAAGTTGCTAGAGGAGAGAATGACGATGTGGCTGTCATTAATCCAGGAGCTGTAAAAGAAAATGTACAAATTTTAGGAAAAGATATTCGCTACATAAAAACAGGAAACATTAAGTTAACAGCGCCTAGCAGCTTCTTTGTAGCTAGTACACCTTTTTATCTTGCATATATAATTCCTTTAAGTCTTTTTGCCGCTTTTATATTCTATGTTAGAAGTAAAAGAAAGGAAAATGAGAATGTCTCACTAGTAAAAAATAAAAGAGCGGGTAAGCTTGCTAGGAAACGTTTACAACAGGTGGAAAAACACCTTAAGGCAGGAGAGAAAGACCTTTTTTACAAAGAACTACTCAATGCTTTTTGGGGATATATTGGAGATAAACTTTCTTTAGAAAGGGCAGAAATGACCAAAGATTTTGTGAAAGATAGATTGATGTCTTTCCAAATAGGAGAAGAGCAAGCTAATGAATTTATACGCTTTATGGATGAATGTGAATTTGCCCAGTTCTCACCATCAGAAAATACTTCTATGAATGAAGTTTATGAGCGAGCAATAAAACAGATTAGTGAGCTTGAAAATAATATTCAGCAAAAAGTGGCGGTTAAAACTGTTTAGCTATCAAATATTATGAGAATGGCATTAAAATTTTTCAGTATTTTCTTATTTTGTATTACGACTAAAGTTATTGCCCAAGATTTTAGTCAACAAATTAAAGAAGCAGAAGCTTTTTATGCTGATGGTAAATACGAAATGGCTATTGCAAAATATGAAGATATTTTGGCGACATCTAATAAAGAGGCATTTGAAATCTATTTTAACTTAGGAAACGCTTACTTTAAATCTAATAATTTACCGGCAACTATTCTCAACTATGAAAAAGCTAGAAAGCTAAATCCGCAAGATGAAGATTTATTATTTAATCTCGAAATAGCAAACCAGCAAGTAGTTGATAAATTTGAAGCAGTTCCGGAACTTGGGATAAGTAAATGGTATCGCTCCTTTATTTTTAGTTTAAGATCTAATACATGGGCGTATTTGAGTATTGTCTTCTTTTCCTTGATGCTATTTACTGGCAGTATTTTTCTCTACAAATCTGATGTAAGTATAAAGCGTTATTCACTTATTGGCAGTTTTATCTTCCTTTTGTTTGCAGGGTGCTCACTGTCGTTTTCTGTTCAACAAAAGAATATTGTTGAAAGCCAAATAGAAGCGGTTGTTTTTGCTCCAAATGTTACGGCAACCAGTGCGCCTAGTGAGCGTAGTACCTCACTTTTTGTTTTACACGAAGGAACAAAAGTGAAGGTAATTGAAGAAAAAGATGCTTGGGTACGAATTAAGATTAGCGATGGAAATATAGGTTGGCTCGAAGCGGAACACGTAAAAATGATTTAATTACTTCCTTTTCCTTAACATATAAAGCAAAAGATATATACTAAGCAGTAAGGCGGCACTAAACCCGATGAAGCTGATTAATGGAATACCTAAAAAGTAAATAACTTTATCGTTATTAGATGTATTTAAACTGATGGCTGAGCCAATAATAAGTGCTGTAATAATGAGCGAAGTAGTAATTTTATTAGCGGCAGTATCCAATGCCTGAGATACGTTTTCCAAGCCTTTTAGCTCTACATTTACATTTAAGTTTCCTCTTCTTATTTTTCTGATAATCGTCCTAAATTCTGTAGGAAAATTATATAATAAAGAACTTAGTTGTGTGACAGTATAATACAAATCTAGGCTCAAGTTCTTTGTTGAAAACTGT
>JBCDJE010000320.1:0-5551 GCA_038748185.1 Bacteroidota bacterium | reverse complement strand
CTTTTTGATTAGGATGGGAAAAATAAGCATCTTTTAGCCAATTGATATTTACAGTTTTTGAAAATCTTTCATTTTCCAAATTGAGAAACGTTCTAGTTAAGCCTATATAAATTGTACGATTTTAAGCACATATAACATGACAAAAGTCAATAATACCCCAATGACACCAACTGTAACCCCTACTTTAGACATTTGCGGTACTTGAATTAACCCGGTGGCATGTGCCAATGCATTAGGCGGAGTACTGATAGGCAGTGCCATACCAAGCGAAACTGAAAAAGTAAGGCATAACACCAGCATTTTACCTCCACCAAAATCATCTAGGCTTGTCATAGATGTACCCAACGCAGCAATAATGGGGAGTAATAAGTTTGCTGTAGCCGTATTTGACATAAAGTTAGCCATAATTAGTCCCAGCGTAGCTACAAATAAAATTAAGAGTAAAGCTGGAAATGTTTCAAAAGGGATACTTCCCACTACATTTTTTGCCAGACCACTTTTATCGAGTGCACTACCCAAGGCAATACCACCAGAGACCAGCCACAGCACATCCCAACTTAAGGTTTTTAAATCTTCTTTATTGATAATTCCGGTAGCAGAAAAAACGGCAACAGGGATTAATGCTACAATATAGGAATTCATACCATGCAAGAAATCGAACAACCATAAAAAAATCGTGGTACTAAATGTAAGATAAACAATAATTGCTTTTTGGGTTTTTAAGAATTTTCCTTTGATGTTGAGTTGAATTTTTTCAGTTTCAACAGGAAACAAAAAGCCTAACAAAAACCAACTAAAAAATAAAAGTATTATTACATAAGGTAAGCCAAAAGACATCCACTGTCCGAAGCTGATTGTATCTTCCCCTGTAAGGTACTGTAAGGCAATTGCGTTGGGCGGTGTACCAATAGGAGTGGCAATCCCACCAATATTGGCCGCCACAGGAATAGCCAATGCAAAGGCTGTTTTCCCAGGGTCACTTTCTTTGAATACCATGAGTACTGGCGCCAAAATAGAAAGCATCATGGCAGTAGTGGCAGTATTACTCATAAACATAGAAAAAATAGCTGTGATCACCATTAAACCCATCATTACCATTTTTGGATTTTCACCAAAAGGTTTAAGTAATACCCTGGCTAAGTTTTGGTCTAAGCGATACTTAGTAGCTGAAAGTGCAAGGAAAAAACCTCCTAAAAAGAGCATAATGATAGGAGATGCAAAAGTTGACATGATGTCTTTGTAGCTCAAAAGTGTTCCAAACGCTACTACATTTTCTTTCCCTTCTAAAAAGAGTACAAAGCTTTTGTCAGAGACAAGAATGAGTTCCAATAAAATAATAAGTACTGATGTAGCATAGATAGGTATAGGCTCTAGGACCCAAAAAAAAGCTGCCAAAAAAAATATTCCGATAACCCTTTTTTCTACTATCGTAAGACCTTCGATAGGGAAAAAAGAAACTGGCAAAAAGAAGATAATGAGTGGAACGGCAACAGCAATAAGATTTTTGACTTTGAAGCTCATAAGTTTGTAGATGAAGATTCTTCTTCTAGTTGATTAGTTTTGCAAAAAATGCTTTTGGAGATAAGGTATTAGGTTGGCAAAGCTATAAAGATCAGATAGGATAATGTGGCTCATTCCTCAATTTTTTTCTCCATCTCATTAAATATCATTTAAAAAGAAACTGAGAAAAATTAATGTATAAATTTGCTTTTTAATTACTCAAAAACTTAGTTGTCGTTCTCAAATGATACTCTTTTTCGAAAATTCGAATAAAAAAATAATTGCTTGCCAAACAAGTGAAAATATAAATGATACAGCTTTAACTAGTCTAAAATGGTTGTTTGGAGAAGCTGAATTTCTTGATAGAAAAGAGCTGGCAGGCTTTTTTGTGGGACCAAGAAAAGAGATGATTACCCCTTGGAGTACGAATGCGGTAGAAATCTGCATGAACATGGGAATAATAGAATTACAACGTATCGAAGAGTTTATACCTGTTACCAGAGAAGAGAAAAACTATGATCCCATGCTGCAAGCTATGTACAAAGGACTAGACCAAGATATTTTTACTATTGATAAAAAACCTGATCCTATCTTATATATTGAAGACATAACTACCTACAATAAAGAGCAAGGTTTAGCACTTAGTGCTGATGAAATAGATTACTTAAAAGGTGTTAGTGAAAAGTTGGGGAGAAAACTGACAGATAGTGAAGTATTCGGTTTTTCACAAGTAAACTCGGAACATTGCCGACATAAAATTTTTAATGGAGAATTTGTGATTGATGGAAAAGTGATGTCCCATTCCCTCTTTCAACTCATCAAAAAAACCTCGGAACAAAACCCAAATCTGATTGTCTCCGCTTATAAAGACAATGTAGCCTTTATAAAAGGACCTACTGTTGAGCAGTTTGCTCCTAAAAATCAGGATATTCCCGATTATTTTGAAGTAAGAGACATCGATACAGTTATTTCTCTAAAAGCAGAAACCCACAATTTCCCGACTACGGTAGAGCCCTTCAATGGGGCTGCAACTGGATCGGGCGGTGAAATTAGGGACAGAATGGCTGGTGGACAGGGTAGCTTACCCTTGGCAGGAACAGCAGTATATATGACTTCTTATTCAAGGTTAAAAGAAAGTAGGAATTGGGAAAAAGCTGTTCCTGAAAGGCAGTGGCTATACCAAACGCCTATGGATATCCTGATTAAAGCTTCTAATGGTGCCAGCGATTTTGGGAATAAATTTGGGCAGCCACTTATTTGCGGCTCAGTATTAACTTTTGAGCATCAGGAAAAAGAGAAAAAGTACGGATTCGATAAAGTGATTATGATGGCTGGAGGCGTTGGTTTTGGCAGGATGCGTGATAGCCAGAAAAAAAAGCCTGAAAAAGGAGATAAAGTTGTTGTACTAGGTGGTGATAATTACCGCATTGGTATGGGGGGCGGTGCAGTTTCTTCGGTAGCTACCGGGGAGTTTGCCAATAGTATTGAGTTAAATGCCGTGCAGCGTTCTAACCCCGAAATGCAGAAGCGAGTCTTTAATACCATAAGGGCTTTTACCGAAGCAGATGAAAATTACATTGTTTCTATCCATGATCATGGAGCTGGTGGGCATTTAAATTGTCTTTCAGAATTGGTGGAAGAAACAGGTGGTACCATTGAAATAAACAAACTTCCGGTAGGTGACCCCACCCTTTCTGCCAAAGAAATAGCTGGAAATGAATCACAAGAGCGCATGGGATTGGTGATGAAACCGGAAAACTTGGAAGTGCTACAAAAGATCGCTGCCAGAGAAAGAAGTCCTATGTATTCAGTAGGGGAAACAACGGGTAATATGGATTTTCGCTTTGAAAATAAACAGACAGGAGAAAAGCCCATCGATTGGAAACTAGAAGACATGTTTGGGAAACCACCCAAAACCATTATGCAAGATACAGCAATAACGGATGATTTTTCACCAATCTCTTACTCAGCAGACAAACTAGACGAATATTTAAAAGCCGTTTTACAGTTAGAAGCAGTAGCATGTAAAGACTGGTTAACCAATAAAGTGGATCGCTCAGTAACTGGGAAAGTAGCCGTGCAACAAACAGCAGGGCCGGTTCAATTGCCCTTGAATAATGTGGCGGTTATGGCAATAGACTTTCTAAGTAATAAAGGAATAGCAACTTCTATAGGTCATGCGCCAATAGCTGGGTTAATACAAGCGGAAGCCGGAGCTATTAATGCCTTATCCGAAGCACTGACCAATCTTGTATGGGCACCACTTAAAGAACAATTAAAGTCTGTTTCATTGAGTGCTAACTGGATGTGGCCCTGTAAAAACCCGGGTGAAGATGCCCGTTTATACAAAGCTGTAGAAGCTGTAAGCAGTTTTGCCTGTGATTTGGGTATCAATATTCCGACTGGGAAAGACTCTCTTTCCATGACTCAAAAATACCAAGATGAGGTGGTCTATGCGCCTGGTACTGTTATTATTTCTGCTGTAGGCGAGGTTGAAAATATTAATAAAGTGATCACTTCTGTAATAAAGCCGGAAGTAGGCAGTCAGTTGTTGTATATCAACTTTTCTAGTGATGCATTTAAGTTAGGAGGAAGTAGTTTTGCACAAGTACAAAATCGCTTAGGAAATGAGGTGTCAACCGTGCAAGATGCAGCCTATTTTGCCAAAGCTTTTAATACACTTCAACAGTTAATTTCAGAAGAGGAAATATTATCTGGACACGACATTTCTGCTGGGGGAATGATTACTACTTTATTGGAAATGCTTTTTGCCAGAAATGATTGTGGCATGAACATCAACTTAGATGAGTTTCATGAAAATGATTTGATTAAAATCTTATTTAGTGAAAACCCGGGAGTGATTGTACAAGTAAAAGCCAACAGTAACATAAAGGCAGTATTAGAAAATGCTAAGATACAGTTTGCAGCATTGGGAGAAGTTGTGCCAGAAAGAATTTTACAAATACATCATCAAGCAATACAAAAAACATTGGATGTGGATGCACTTCGTGATGTATGGATGGAAACTTCTTGGTTGTTAGATCAACAACAGTGTGGTGTAACGCTAGCTAAAGAACGATATGATAATTACAAAAAACAGAAGCTTGCCTTTCAATTTCCTACTCGTTTCACCGGAAAGTTCAAAGACTTAGGCATTAACCCAAACCGGAAACAAGCAAGTGGTATTAAAGCAGCAATTATTCGTGAAAAAGGAGTAAATGGGGATAGAGAAATGGCTTATGCTATGTATCTCGCCGGATTCGATGTAAAGGATGTGCACATGACAGATCTCATTGCAGGAAGGGAAACCTTAGAAGATATTCATTTCATTGTTTTTGTAGGTGGGTTTTCCAATTCTGATGTATTGGGTTCAGCCAAAGGTTGGGCAGGTGCTTTTCTTTATAATGAAAAAGCAAAGAAGGCATTAGATAATTTCTATACAAGAGAAGATACCTTAAGTTTGGGAGTATGTAATGGTTGCCAGCTTATGGTAGAACTCAACTTGCTAAATCCTAAACATGCTCAAAAAACCAAGATGTTGCACAATGCATCTGGTAAATTTGAATCGGCTTTTCTTACTATTACCATACCTGAAAACAATTCTATCATGTTAAGCAGTTTTGCCGGAAGCCGATTAGGCGTTTGGGTAGCCCATGGAGAAGGGAAATTCAGTTTGCCTTTAGAAGAAAGTGCTTATCTTATAGTAGCAAAATACAGTTATGAAGCTTATCCTGGTAATCCAAACGGTTCTGATTACAACGTTGCTGCAATCAATTCTGCCGATGGACGCCACCTAGCTATCATGCCCCATTTAGAAAGATCAATTTTCCCGTGGAACTGGGCTTATTATGATGAAAGTAGAACTCAAGATGAAGTTTCTCCTTGGATACAGGCTTTTGTCAATGCAAGAGAATGGGTAAAGGAAAGGGTTTTTTCATAGTCTTAGAAAAGAATTATTTAAATATCTATTTCTAATAAGCTAACAATATTAACCATAATACTGAATGCAGTAATTGTAATTGGTGCTGGTCATGGTATTGGCTTTCTAGGG
>JBCDJE010000319.1:0-5558 GCA_038748185.1 Bacteroidota bacterium | reverse complement strand
CTTTAAATGGCATTTAGCCATGCACATTGTCATCGGTTTTTCCTTATTGATGCAAAACAGCTCAGTTAGTATTTCTTTCTTTAGCTCATAATTAAGCATAAGAAAATTATGACTGAATAGGTTAACAACAAAAATACCTAATGCCAATATGGAAAAAATCTTTTTCAATATTACAAATGTATTGTGAATTTCTTACAAGGCAAAATGTAGGGATTTAATTTTTATAATTGTGGAGAACAAGGGAATTTTCTCTTGTCTTTTTGATGATTAACTTCTTTGCCTTTACACAATTGAATAAAAATTACTCAGCTTATAAATTTTTATTTACTTTGCGCCAGCTATTCATATAAAACTGAAACATCAATTGCGCTATGGGAATTTTTTCTATCATTACCATACTTACAGTACTTTCTGCCGCTTTTGCTTTTATCAATACCCGTTTTCTTAAACTTCCATTTACCATTGGTCTTATGATTATCGCGATAGGATTTACATTGCTAATATTGTCAGTAGGAGCGGTGAATCCGGTGGTTTTAATTGAAGCAAAAACACTTATCAAAAGTATAGACTTCGAAACAGTTTTGCTCGATATTATGCTAAGCTTTTTACTTTTTGCAGGAGCATTACACACCAAATTAGATTCCCTCAAAAACTACAAAGCGCCCATAGCATTATTTGCTACTTTAGGTGTACTGATCTCTACTGCACTTATAGGAACAATGATCTATTTTTTAACTGGTTTCTTTGGCTATCAAATTGACCTGATCTATTGCATACTTTTTGGTGCATTAATCTCTCCGACTGATCCTATCGCTGTATTGGGGATTCTTAAAGATGCCAATGCTCCTAAAAAATTGGAAACTAAGATTGTTGGAGAGTCACTTTTTAATGATGGTGTTGGCGTAGTAGTTTTTTTGGTAATTTTTGGAATTGCACAAAAAGGATTGAGTTCTGTGGAGTTTTCAGATGTGGTCATACTTTTTGCAGAAGAAGTGGGAGGAGGCATAGTGTTGGGCTTATTATTAGGATGGGTAGCTTTTAAGCTGATGAAAACCATAGACCATTACGAAACAGAGGTGATGATAACCTTAGCTTTAGTAATGGGTGGATATAGCTTAGCGAGCTATTTACATTTTTCTGGTCCTTTAGCGATAGTAGTTGCCGGACTGTTTATTGGCAATAAATCTCCTGAAATTGCTTGGTCTGAAACTACCAAAGGATATGTAGATAAGTTTTGGGAATTACTTGATGTATTTCTCAATGCCATTTTATTTGTTTTAATAGGTTTTGAATTGCTCATAATCACTATTGATACTACTTATATTATGTTTGGTTTGGTGGCGATTCCTGTAACTTTATTAGCCAGATATATCGCACTTTCTGGTCCTATTGCTTTGTTTCAAAATAAATTAGATTTTATCCCAAAAACCGGTTTAATCATGACTTGGGGAGGAATTCGTGGAGGAATTTCCATTGCCCTTGCACTTTCATTAGAACCCCAAATGAGTCGCGATTTTTTCCTTACTGTTACTTATGTAATTGTAGTGTTTTCAATTATAGGTCAAGGATTGAGTCTTGGCACTTTAGTGAAAAGCATTTTGAAAAGGAGCAAGGTAAATGCTTAGCTATTTAGATTGTAAAAAGAAAAGCAGTTCAATCTAATATTAAACTGCTTTAATTGCTTTAATGAAAATGGTGCTTATCTGCCTTGTGAAGTTTTTTCCTCAGCCACATCGACCATGATAAAATTCAAAGATTTGGTCTTAATCATATTGTTGATCTCACCAACGCCATTTTTTACCACTTCTTTAAATGCCACTAACTCTTCATCAATCTGTGCTGAAACTTCTTTTTTGAATGCTTTACCCTGATCGCTAGGTCTAAAATCACCCGAAGATTCGTGCGCAGCTAAAAATGATAATTGATTATTTAATTTTATACCAAAATTAAGTGGATCTTGGTATGCTTCATTGCGTGTTTCGTGTAAATTGTTTTCAATTACTGTAAGTGAAGTTTTTAATTCATCAGCCTTTGCAAGTAATGTCTGGTATGTTTCGGAATCACCTAATTTTTCTTTTAAGTAATCAAGGTCTTTCTTAATTTTTCTAATATCAATTACGGCTTGATGTGCCTCTGAAAGCTTATCTCTTACTTCAATTAAGAAATCAAATTGTGCTTGTAAATCTTCTTGAGAACTTCTTATACGTGGATCAATTTTTATATTAAAAGACTGTTCTTGGGCTTGACCATTTACTGTGAGTTTTACTTTGTAAGTACCTGGTACGGCTAAAGGTCCTTTGGTACTGGAAGAGTATAAAATTAAACCCGGAAACGAAACCGCATCAGGATAGCGCATATCCCAAACTATTTGATTCATACCTTCTTTGATAAATAGCTTATCAGTTGGGGTTTTGCCCTTATAATCTAATTTTTTTACTAGTTTCCCGTCGGATTCCATAATCTCTAATGTCGCCTCAAAAGTACTATCAGGCTTATTTTTGAGGTAATAGTACATCATCACACCGCCGGGATGGTTCTTCCCTTCTAATTTTAAATTAACTTTTCCTCGACTATTTTTTTGCATGCGATAACTGTCAGCCGGTTTGAACAAGAAGAAGTCACTTTTAGCAATATTTTCATTTAATTGGTGTAAAGGCGTCAGGTCATCAATCAACCAAAAACTTCTGCCTTGTGTAGCTACAATTAGGTTATTATCTTTCACTTTTAAATCGGTAATAGGTACTTGTGGTAAGTTTAATTGGAATGCCTTCCAACTATAACCATCATCGAAAGAAATATACATACCATATTCAGTACCAGCATATAATAAGCCTTGCCTTTCAGGATCGGCACGAACAACTCTTGTAAAATGTTTATCACTTATGCCATTTGTAATTTTAGTCCACGTTTGTCCGAAATCTGTAGTCTTATATAAATAGGGTTTAAAATCTCCGGCTTTATACAAAGTGCCAGCAAGGTATGCACCACTTTTTATACTCGGATGCGGATCAATTGAATTCCACATGATCCATTTAGGAGCATTTGGAGGAGTTACATTCTGCCAATTTTGACCACCGTCTTGTGTAATATGAACTAAACCATCATCTGAGCCTGTCCACCAAACTCCTTTTTCATGCGGGCTTTCCATAATTGTAAAAATAGTTCCATAAAATTCTACACCGGTATTATCTTGTGTAATAGGACCGCCTGAAGATTTTAAAGTTGTAGGATCATTTCTAGTTAAGTCAGGGCTTACTTTCTCCCAACTTTGCCCTTCATTTGTAGTTACATGCACATGATTGGAGAAAGCATATAACTTATTCGGTTCGTGTTTTGAAAATGCTATAGGAAAATTCCAGTTAAAGCGGTATTTCATAACTTCTACACCCGAACCGGCAGGATTATGTGGCCAAACATTGATGTACCTCCTTTGTTTCGTATTATGGTCATAGCGATAAAGATAACCTTTATAGTTTCCTCCATAAACAATGTTATCATTTTTAGGATCAATTGCATGCCAGGCACTTTCACCACCTGCTGTTACTTCCCAATCGCTTTCAGAGATAGTTTTACCCGAAGAGCGATGTGCTATTCTTATAGATGAATTATCCTGTTGGGCACCATATATCCGATAGGGGAAATGGTTATCAGTTGCTATTCTATAAAATTGTGCTGTTGGTTGGTTATAGTAGGTGGTCCAGTTTTTTCCGGCATCATTAGAAACTTGTGCTCCTCCATCGTCAGCTATAATCATGCGTTGGTTATTTTCTGGATCAATCCACAAATCATGATGATCTCCGTGAGGTGCATTTTTTAAGGTAAAAGTTTTTCCACCATCTTTGGAAGTACCGTAAGAAACATTCATTACATATACTTTATCTTCATTTTGGGTATCGGCATAAATTCGTGTGTAGTACCATGCCCGAGAACGGAGTGCACGATCGCTATTTACTTTTTCCCAACTACTTCCGGCATCATCCGATCTAAAAATACCACCATTATCCGCTTCAATAATTGCCCAAACTCTTTTAGGATTTACAGGAGAAACTGTTACACCAATTATGCCTCTAGGTTCAATAGGCATATTAGGTAATGTTGTTAGTTTTTTCCAATTTTTACCCGCATCGGTACTTTTCCATAAATCCGAACCCTCACCACCACTTGAAAAACTATAAGGTGTACGCCTTACATTCCATGTACTGGCATAGATTACCCTAGGATTGCCTGGTTCAAGAATGAGATCTACGGCTCCGGCATTTTCATTGGCATACAGAATTTTATCCCATGTTTTACCCCCGTCACTTGTTTTAAATACACCTCTTTCCTGAGAGGGCTGCCATAAGTTTCCCATTGCTGCAATATATACTACATCAGGATTGGTGGGATGCACCCTTATTCTACCGATGTGCATCGTGTTTTTTAGGCCTATAAATTCCCAAGATTCTCCGGCATCTCGTGATTTCCATACACCAAAATTAGAAGATACGTTGCCTCGGACTGTTTTTTCACCTAAACCAACATAAATTACATTTGGGTCAGAAGGGGCAACAGCTATTGAACCTACTGAACCTCCAAAAAAGCCATCAGAAATATTGGAATAAGTATTACCACCGTCAGTAGTTTTCCATACACCTCCTCCAACAGAACCAAAGTAATATAAGTTAGGTTTGCCGGTTACGCCGGTAACTGTGCAAGAGCGACCACCTCTAAAAGGACCTACTAGGCGATAATTTATGCCATCATAAAGTTTTTCTTCAAAGCTTTGTGTAACATCACTCTTGTCATTTTTTTTCTTTTTCTGAGGGAAAACTTCCACAGAGTTAAAAAAAAGAATTAAGGTAAATAAGTAAGATAGTTTCAGTAAATTTTTAGTTTTCATACGCATTGGGTTTTCTTCATAAATCCAACCTCCAATATACAAAAATGCAATGATTATTAGTGGCTGTATTTTTTATGTAGCAATGTACATAATTGAGTTCTAATAGTATTTAGATGAATGAAAGCTAAAAATTATTCTTTTATTCATTCTATAAATCTTTTTTGAACTGCTTTTATTAAATTCATAATATTACCTTGCTCTGAAAATGCACTGATCTTACTTCTTATTTTTTTCTGAAATTAATGAAATAATATGCCTGCCAAAGAATTTAAAATCGCTACAATGAACTTGTATAATCTGCAACTTCCCAATAAAGAAATGTATCGGGGAAGGAAAATGAAAAAAGAGGTATATGAGGGTAAGATTTTATGGACGGCAGAGATACTGAAGAAGGTTAATGCCGATGTAATTGGGTTTCAGGAATTGTGGCATCCCGATGCGTTAGAAGAAGCATTTAAAACTGCAGGTTTACTAGATAGTTATGATTTAGCTACGATGTTAGATAAAGAGGGCGTAACAGTTGCCTTAGCAGCTAAAAAACCTTTAGAAATTGTTCACTCAAAATGGGAAAAACAAGTACCTAATGAATTGATTTTAAAAAAAGACAAGAAACGGCAGGCTCTTGAACCTGACTATAAAATTGATGTCAACATAGAAAATTTCTCAAGGTTTTTTAGCT
>JBCDJE010000318.1:0-5563 GCA_038748185.1 Bacteroidota bacterium | reverse complement strand
CTTGAAAACAAGTTAAGATAACGTTTTCTAATCAAACTTAAGAGTTTCAAGAAGCATGTTCCGTAAACGTGATTCTAATTAAACTTGATGTCGAGGCTTAATCCAAATGACTTGACGATTGCCAAAACTTTTTGTCGAGGAAAATTTTATAATAACAAATGGGGCAGAAAAAAAATTAGTTATGCACTCAAAACAAAAGAAATAAGCCCTTCAGATATAGAAATAGGTTTTTCTGAAATAAATGAAGCAGATTATCTTTCAACACTTGCATTGTTAATTGAAAAGAAAAAAAAGGGCTTTAAAAATTTAGAACCTTTTGTGTTGAAAAAAAAGTTATATGCTTATGCTGTTTCAAAAGGATATGAGCCAGCTTTGGTGTTATCATTGATAGATTAAGTAAATAAAATTTATAAAAATTTACTATTACATTGAGCGTATTAAATAAATTCACGCTTACTCAATTTTTGATTTTTTTGTATGAATAGGAATTTTCTTCTAATCATCATTTTTTTTGTAACCGGTTTTTATACACAAGCGCAAAGATTACCACATATTGATAGTGTAGATATTCTACTTACCAATATGGCTATTCAGATTGAATGCACCTCCGGGGTAAATGATTTATATAACTTTAAATTTGAAAGAGCTGCCAGTCAGTTTAGATGGATACAAAGAAATTATCCAGAGCATCCTTTACCCTATTTTCTACTTGGATTAATTGAGTGGTGGAAAATAGCGCCTAATATCCAAAAGAATACCCAATACGATGAGCGCTTTCTCCAACTCATGGATTCAGCTATTTATTTTGCCGATCGTATTTTTGAAGCTGATGAAACTAATGCTGAAGCACCCTTTTTTTTAGCAGCAGCTTATGGTTTTATTGGTAGGCTTTATTCTGAGCGAAGTTCTTGGACAAAAGCCGCTTTTGCAGGTAAAAAAGCCCTTAAATATTTAGATTATAGTAAACAACATAGCGATTTAAGCCCTGAGCTTTTGTTTGGGGATGGACTGTATAACTATTATTCTGTTTGGATACCAGAAAATTATTCCATGTTGAAACCCATGATGATTTTTTTTGAAAAGGGCGATAAAGCATTGGGTATAGAACAATTAGAAACCGTAATAAAAGAAGCTTTTTACACTAAAGTAGAGGCACAATACTTTCTCATGCGTATTTATGCTATGGAAGAGAGTAAGCCTTTAAAAGCCCTTCCTATTGCTAGCTATCTTTACGAAACTTATCCAGATAATCCTTATTTTCATCGATCATATGCGCGATTATTATACAGCTTAGGAAGATATGCTGAACTTAAAAATGTAGCACAAGATATACTCGATAAAATAGCTGCTGGTAAACCCGGATACGAAGAAATAAGTGGCAGATATGCAAGCTTTTTTTTGGCTACCATCTATCGCTTACAATACAGAGATGAAGAGAAAGCAATGCAATATTATGCCAAAGCCATTAATTTTTCAGAGGCTATTGAAGCTTATGAATCAGGATATTACCTGCATTCGCTTTCGCATTTGGGAAAAATTGCTGCAAATGACGAAGAAATGGAAACTGCCATGCAGTACTATGATAAAATTCTGGAACACGCCTCTCGCAAACACAGCACTCACAAAGAGGCGAGAAGTTTTATGAAAGAATACAAAAAATACAAACGGCAGCGTCGTGGATAATTCGCTAAACTCCAAGTAATATGTCAAAAAATATAACCAATTGACAAGCCGCCGTAGGGAATGTAAATATATGAGGGTTCAAAAGCGCCAAATGGTGGCACAAAAAATATTCTGAAAAGAAACCCATCTGTAAAATTCTGATACCTTAACCCTGCCAATGTTTGGAAAGCTGTATCCATCTCAACTTCAAAATCCTCACCCTCTTCAATATCAGGGTTTATCAAAAAGTTAAAGCCTATTTCAAAACTAAGATTTTTACCAATCATCACACTTGCTCCTGCATGAGGAGATAATTGTGTAAAACTTTCCACCAAGCCTAATCCTCCTCTGGCAGCAAACCTGAGTATAGGTTTGGGTTTAAAATACCTTTCATACCCTATTCCTACCCCCACTACCGTTGCCCCTAAGCCTTCTAAATATAACGCATTCTTTCTGTCTTTTTCTTGTCCATAAATTGTAAAACAAAGAAACAGACTTACAAGTAAAACAAGTAACTTTTTTTTCATTGTACTAATTAGAAAGAGAAATTAAAATATGCTGTGTCAAAGAATAACACATTCTTTTAGCAGCTAAAACTTTATACTAAAAGCTAGAGAAGTGTAAACATCTTTGCATAAAAAACTCCCAACACTATATAAGTACTGGGAGTCCAATTTTATAAATTTTTTACACCTTGTTTTATTCCATCACTTTGATGTCTACATGCCTTACTGTGCCTTCTCCCGGTTCTGCTTTCCGTTCTGTCACAAACAAAGCAATTCGCTCTTGTGCAATACCTTCTTTTACAAAGTAATCTTTAATCATTTTTTCCCGAGCTTTTACATCAAATGCTACTTTCTCATTGGTAGTAGCCATAAAAGCTATTTTTACCTCTTTATCCTTTTCTAGTTTGGCAGCCATTCCTTTTAACCAAGCTTCATGTTCTTGGCTTAACCCTTTAACTTCTTTAGCAAACATGATATCGATGAGTTCTTTAGGCGCATAATCAAAAACTCTAGCCTCTGTATTTTCTGTTACTGCCACCTCATTTGTAGCTAGTTTCACTGTTTCTTCTATAGTTTGACTATCATTTGGCATTACTGCAGCACTATGTCCACCATGATTCACAGAAATGTGTGGAGCGATAATAAGTGAAACAATAGACATCAATTTTATCAAAATATTCATTGAAGGTCCCGATGTATCTTTAAAAGGGTCTCCAACAGTATCACCTGTAACTGAAGCTTTATGTGCATCTGATCCTTTATATTCTATTTTTCCATTAATCTCCACCCCTTTTTCAAATGACTTTTTAGCGTTATCCCAAGCACCACCCGCATTATTCTGAAACATTCCCATTAATACACCAGAGACAGTCACACCTGCCAGTAAACCTCCTAGTACTTCTGGTCCGAAGGAAAAACCAATCAAAACAGGAACAATCAAAGCAATAAGACCAGGAGCAACCATTTCCCGAATAGAAGCTTGTGTTGATATAGCTACACATTTCTCATATTCAGGTTCTGCTTTGTATTCCATAATTCCCGGAATTTCTTTAAACTGTCTTCTTACCTCTTCTACCATTGCCATAGCCGCTCTACCTACCGCAGCAATCGCAAGTGATGAAAAGATAAAGGGAATCATACCGCCTACAAATAACCCTGCTAATACATCGGCTTTATAAATATCAATGGTATCAATCCCAGCTAAACCTACAAATGCAGCAAATAAAGCCAAGGCAGTAAGTGCTGCTGAGGCAATGGCAAAACCTTTTCCTGAAGCTGCGGTTGTATTTCCTACTGCATCCAATATATCCGTTCTCCCTCTCACTTCTTCAGGTAAACCCGACATTTCTGCAATACCACCTGCATTATCGGCAATAGGACCAAAAGCATCAATTGCCAACTGCATAGCCGTTGTAGCCATCATTCCTGCTGCAGCGATTGCCACCCCATAAAGTCCGGCTAATTCGTAAGAACCATAAATACCTGACGCTAATACGATGATAGGTAACACTGTAGATTCCATTCCGACAGAAAGCCCACCAATAATATTGGTCGCATGTCCTGTTGAAGACTGCTTTACAATTGAGCTTACCGGTCTTTTCCCCATAGCCGTATAATACTCAGTGATAATACTCATTAAAGCACCAACTACAAGACCTAGTAGAATAGCATAGAAAACATCCATAGAAGTAAACTCAACACCTCTAATGACCATTTCTGACGGAAGGATGGATTTTACTAAGAAAAAGGAAGCTGCTGCTGTCAATAATATAGAACTCCAGTTTCCTAAATTGAGTGCTTTCTGT
Source organism: Bacteroidota bacterium (assembly GCA_038748185.1). Lineage (GTDB taxonomy): Bacteria > Bacteroidota > Bacteroidia > Cytophagales > Flammeovirgaceae > Chondrinema. The sequence goes on along the minus strand of JBCDJE010000318.1, from coordinate 1,590 downwards.
ACATCTCCATCTTCCCCACTTACTTTTACAAACCAAGTACCTACAATAGAAAAAATAATACCTATACCAGCGATAATCATGGGCAGTAGAATTGGTGCGATTCCACCAAAATTATCTTCAGAAACAACCTCTCTTCCTAAAACCATAGTAGCCAGTACAGTCGCTACATAAGAACCAAAAAGGTCAGCACCCATACCAGCAACGTCACCTACATTATCGCCCACATTATCGGCAATGGTTGCCGGGTTTCTAGGATCATCTTCTGGAATTCCTGCTTCTACTTTACCTACTAAGTCAGCGCCTACATCTGCTGCTTTTGTATAAATACCTCCACCTACACGAGCAAATAAAGCAATCGATTCAGCCCCCAATGAGAAACCTGCCAAGACTTCTAATGCTGTTTCCATCTCTACACCATTCACATCACCGCCAACACTCAACACATACATATAATAAAAAAGAATGAATAAAGAACCTAAACCAATCACTGCCAATCCTGCTACACCTAAACCCATTACAGAGCCACCAGCAAAGGAAACTTTTAAGGCTTGTGACAAACTCGTTCGAGCTGCCTGGGTAGTCCTCACATTGGCTTTTGTAGCGATATTCATCCCAATGTACCCTGCAAATGCAGAAAATACCGCGCCTATTACAAAAGAAACCGCAATCATAGGTCTCGAAGTCTCAACCAAAGTACCAGACCATGCTAGCAGGAGTCCTGCGATAATCACAAAATAAGTTAGTACTTTCCATTCTGCTTTTAAGAATGCCATGGCTCCTTCAGCTATGTAATCAGCCAGCTTACTCATTTTCTCCTCGCCGGCATCCTGTTTACTCACCCAAGATCCTTTAACAATAACATAAAGAATTGCCACTAAACCAAAAGCAGGAATGGCAAATAGATAACTTAAATTTTCCATCGTAAAAGTTTATTGATTGCGTGTTTTGATAGTTTAAAACGTTCCCAAAATTTATTTTCAAGGCTGCAAAGCTAGAGAATAGCTTTAAAAAATGAAAGAAAGGGGTGTTGTTATAAAGAATAACTTTGGGAAAAGTTGATATCTTACCAGATGAATAGCTAAAAAATTAGCTTACAGGAAAATAAAATTAAAAAAAAAGCACTTTAGGTAAAATAAAGTGCTTGCTCAATCGAAAATCTATACCATTATAGCTTTATCAACTTACTTGATTGCGCTTGGTGTTCTCGATACCGATCACAACATTCATAGTAAACTTGTTTCGCTCTTATTTCATCTTGCCAGCCATCTACGGCTACCTTTTTTTCTTCCAGGTCTTTGTATACCATAAAGAAATGTTCTATTTCTTTCATTAAATGTGGATTTACTTCTTTTAGTGAAGTAAGCTTATTCCAGATTGGATCAGTTACAGGTACACAAAGTATTTTCTCGTCTTGTCCTTTTTCATCAGCCATATTAAAAACACCAATCGGGCGCACATTTATGATACAGCCCGGGAAGGTTGGTTCTGAAACCAATACCAAAACATCGAGTGGATCACCATCGAGGGCAAGGGTTTCCGGAATAAAACCATAATCGCTGGGATAATGCATGGATGAGAAAATCATTCTAT
>JBCDJE010000317.1:0-5580 GCA_038748185.1 Bacteroidota bacterium | reverse complement strand
ATTCAGGAAAAACCTACCCAATAAAACTGGAAAGGGTTTAAAAAAGTAGTTTCATTCTTGACTCATGTAAAATATTAAAATAAACTATGCTCGCATTTTTTCTCGCAGACATTGTTCTTTTCTTTGGCAGATTCCATCCACTAGTGGTACACCTGCCCATAGGTTTCCTTTTACTTGCCGGTATTATGGAATTTGCTTCCAAAAAAGAAAAATACCAATCATTGCAAGCTGCTATACCTTTTACTTTACTGTTAGGTGCAATAAGCGCTTTTGTAGCCTGTATATTTGGCTATATGCTGTCTACTGATGGAGGATATAATACAGATGCCCTAGATTTACATCAGTGGATGGGAATCGTACTCACTATTATTGCTACTGCAGCTTATTTGATCAAGGCTGGGTATTTAGAACTCCCTACAGTAGCTTACCAGTCTGCTTTGGTAGGAACTATGGCACTCTTAGGCATTACCGGACATCTTGGAGGTAATCTTACTCACGGTTCAACTTACTTGACACAATACTTACCCGATCCTGTAAAAAAGGTAGTAGGGATTGAGGTAAAGGAGAAAAAAGAACGAAGGATAATTCAACATCTCGATTCAGCCTTAGTTTTTGAAGATGTGATTCAACCCATGCTAGAAATGCGTTGTGTTAGTTGTCATAATACAGATAAAAAAAAGGGGGAGTTATTACTTACTTCTTTTGATGATTTGATGAAAGGTGGAGAAGAAGGAAATACGATTGTGCCGGGTAATCCTATAAAAAGTGAATTATATCACAGAATTACCCTTAGCCATTCCGATGAAGATTTTATGCCACCGGAAGGAAAGACACCGCTTACAGAAGAACAGGTAGAAATTATTAAATGGTGGATTGAGAAAGGAGCAGAAAATGATAAAGTATTAGCAGAAGTAGAAACACCTGAAGAACTACGTAAATTAGTTGCTGTGGAAGTAGGTTTAGAACCTGAACAAGGAACAACTGTATTACCTGCTGTAGAAGTAAGTTTAGCGCCACAGGAAACACTTGCTCAAGTTAGTAGTAAAGGATTCTATGTGGCTCAAATAGCTGAAGATGTACCCTTTGTAGATGTAAAAGGTTATCCCGGTAAACTTGAACTGGAAGAGTTACTAAAGATCAAAGAACAGGTACTATGGTTAAACCTTGCCGAGACGGAGTTGACAGATGATCAACTTGAAACTGTTGGTTCATTTCCTCATCTCATGAGACTCAGGTTAGAACGCAATCCAATCACTGATAAAGGACTCGAAAAAATCTCTTCACTAGCCTACTTAGAATACCTGAATTTATACGGTACCAATGTTACAGATGAAGGTTTACAACATATTGCAAAGCTTCCTAAACTTAAAAAACTCTATTTATGGCAAACAGAAGTAAGTGATGAAGCTATCCAAAAATTGATGGATACCAAACCGGAATTAACAGTAGTTAAAGGCTTTAATGAGGTTGAGAAACAAAGCTGATTTATGGAAACAGGAAGCTCTCCGAGTGAACTGTTTCATGCGCTTTCTCCACTCAGTGAAGTAACTTCACAAGAAATCAATAAGTATTGGCATTACAAAAAAGAATTGTCAGCCTATGAATTTCTTGTGCAAAAAGGGCAAACGGAATCTCATCTTTATTTAATAGGAAGCGGTGCATTGCGAATTTTCTATCCCGATGGAGAGAAGGAAATTTGTGTAGGCTTTGGTCATTCAGGAGAACTTATATGTTCTTTTCCTTCCTTTATTAAAGGTTTACCTTCTACTTTTTGCATACAGGCATTACGCAAAACAAAGCTAACGGGAATTAGCCGAAGGCAATTTTTACAAATTATCTCTAGTAAAAATGACCTTGAACGAAGCTGGAGAAAAATGTTAGAAAATGCACTTATCGGTAGAATTGAACGAGAAGCAGAAATGCTAAATGGAAACCCTCAAGAGAGGATTAATCGCTTATTAGAAAGAAGTCCTCATGTTTTTCAGAATATCCCGCATAAATATATCGCTTCTTACTTAGGGATGACTCCCGAAACCCTTAGCAGGAAGCTAGGCTGAGGGTTCGGATGAATCTCAGTTGGAAACTCGGTTGAAAACTCGGTTGAAAACTCGGTTGAAAACCAATCTTGTAACTAATTCTTGATTTGGATCAAGGTTGGGAATGGGTAACACTGCTATTTTAGCAAAAAACTAATCGCTACTATAGATCAATTATTATCTTTTAAAGCTTACACGCATATTCCTCAAAGTCAATTATTAGAAATTCTCCAACAACAAGTAAGGTTACAAATTAGCACGGTTGAGCGCGAACTTTCTAAATTGGATACTTTACAACTAAGTTTAAAGCCAAATTCAGAAAAATGGAGTGCACTAGCATGCATAGAACATCTTAATCGCTATTGCGCTTTTTATATCCCGTATTTTAAAAAACCTAGCCTAAAACAAGTTAATGATAAAGAAATATATTTCACTTCGGATTGGTTATGGAAAAAATTCACGAATATGATGTCTCCTGAAAACACTAAAAAACAGAAGACATTAAAACACATGAATCCACTTCATTCAAATTTAACAAAAGAAAACCTCTACACCTTTATCGCTTGGCAAAAAGGCTTACTTGAAATACTTAATTTACTAAAAAAGAAAACCTTAATCAAAGAGTCATTCCTTTAGAATTTCTCAAAATCCTCAAATTAAAAACAGGAGATATGCTACAGTTTGTAGTAATGCATCAACAAAGACATATTTTACAAGCCCTAAATACAGTTAGCAGTAAAAATTCTCACACAATGCGTACCAATCATCACAATGATGTAATAAGGTACCTTAGTTAAGGTCTTCTAAATTATCTAAATAAAAACAGAATTCGTATTGCGACATACCAATGCTAGGATAGTATGAAATAGCTTCTGGAGCAGATAATAGAATTAATTTTGCTTTTGGAGCAGCTAATTTTGTATACCGAATTAATACTTTTCCAATTCCCCTTTTTTGATATAATTTGTCTACTGCTAAATCAGAAAGATAGGTACAGTAAACAAAATCAGTTAACGAGCGGGAAATGCCAATCAGTTTTCCATTATTTCTGGCAGTTATTATCAAGTTTCCAAACTCAATCATTTTTTGAAGCCTATCCGGCTCATCAATAGGTCTTCTTTCACCTAAGGTTGAATTTACAAGTACCATTCTAAATTCTTCTACAGTCAGGTGCCGCTCAACTTTATATTCGATCATTATTCACTAGGTTTTTATGTCTTCTAAATTCATACTCCATCACTGTTAATGATGAAGTATTTAGCAACTTCCTGTAAGTATATGAGTTGTTGGCTCAAAACACACCCTAATAGCAAAAAAAACATATCTTTACGAAAAGAATTTTAAAGATTGTATTTTGCTTATTCATAACCAACTAAACATTTAAACATCAAGTATATGCTGGATAATTTTATTGACAGATTAAACCTCCCCCCCAATCTGGCTGATGCATTAAAACGCTCGAGGCTAATTATTTTACTTTTTATTCTGCTCATTACACTTTGGAGTATGGTATTTCAGGTTGGTACCGAAGAAGAAGGTGTGATAGTACGGTTTGGTAAATATGTTCGCACAGTTGAACCGGGGTTAAATGTTAAGATTCCTTTTGCTGAAGAAGTATTTAAAGTACCTGTTGAACGGCAACAAAAACTAGAATTTGGATTTAGAACTGTTGCTGCAAGTATTAATTCAGAATATACCAGAGAGGGTACTAAAGATGAATCGTTAATGCTAACAGGTGACTTAAACTTAGCCGATGTTGAATGGGTGGTACAATACAGAATTGATAACGCTTATAACTATCTTTTTAAAGTAAGAAATCCGAGCACTACCTTGCGAGATATTTCCGAATCTGCTATGCGACAGATTGTTGGTGACCGCACAGTAAACGAAGTCCTTACTGTTGGTAGAACAGAGATTGGAGGAAAACTAGAAGAGCTTATCCAACAAATATGTAACGATTACAGTATGGGAATTAAAATTGAACAGGTCGTTTTACAAGATGTAAACCCACCTGAACCAGTAAAAGCCGCCTTTAATGCGGTAAACGAAGCGCAGCAAGAAAAAGAGACCCTAATTAATCAGGCTAAATCTGAATATAATAAGGTGATTCCTAGAGCAAGTGGGCAAGCAGAAGAAACAATACAAAAAGCAGAAGGTTATGCTACTGAAAGAGTGAACCGTGCTAAGGGTGAGGTGGCTCGTTTTAATGAGCTATATGCTGAGTACATTAAAGCATCGGAAGTTACTAAAAGAAGAATTTATTTAGAAACTATGTCCGAAATTCTTCCTCGACTTGGAAATATAATTGTAACCGACCAAGAAGGCAACAATGTATTGCCATTGCTTCAAATGGATATGAAAAACACGAACTCTTTAAACACACAAGGTAATGAATAAGCTTTTTATTATAATTGGTATTCTTTTGTTGTTGGTGTTTTCTCAGGTAACTTATGTAGTTGATGAAAAACAGCAAGCAATTGTTACTCAATTTGGTAGACCCATAGGTGAGGCCGTGACTACACCCGGCATCAATTTTAAAATGCCCTTTATCCACCAAATAAACTATTTTGAGAAACGCTACATGGAATGGGACGGCGATCCTAACCAAGTACCTACTAAAGACAAGAAATTTATTTTTGTTGATACTTATGCCCGTTGGCAAATTACTGATCCTTTACAGTTTTTTAAGCGACTTACTAATGAAAGAGGGGCACAATCTAGGCTTGATGATATTTTAGATGGAGAAACCAGAAATTTTATTGCCAATAACAATATAGAAGAGGCCGTAAGAAGCACAAATCGGTCTCCAGTAGTACTAGATTCACTTAGTGAACTATTAACTGATTCACTTATGAGCATAAGTGTAGGTCGTCAACGAATCCAGAATATGATTCTCGCTTCAGCCAATAAGCAAACTGCTGATCTGGGCATTGAAATTCTCGATTTCCGATTTAAGCGAATTAACTATGTACAAGAGGTAAGAGACCAGGTATACGAAAGAATGAAAAGTGAACGCTTTCGAATTGCAGAAAAATTTAGGTCTGAGGGATTAGGTGAAGCTTCAAGAATAAATGGTGAAAAAGAAAGAGAATTGAAAACTATTCAGTCAGAGGCTTTTAGACAGGCAGAGGAAATTATGGGTAAAGCTGATGCTGAAGCAGCAGGGATTTATACATCAGCCTATGATAAGTCTAATCAATCAAGGGAACTTTATAGTTTCGTAAAGGCTATGGAAACACTACAAAAGACTTTTAGCGACAAAACATCTGTTATTCTTTCAACAGATAGTGAATTGTATAAATACTTGAAGGATATGCGATAGTGTGAAAGAGGAAATTCAAAAATAAAGCTGCGAACAAAAAAGTACTTTTGAAAAATTATTTATTGTTGCGTTGTGAAGTTGTTTTTTGAGGGGATTGAATAAAATAGGCTCTTATGAATGATTTGCACTTTTAGCCTGAGTATAAAATAAAAAAGAGAAGTTGTACACTTCTCTTTTTTATTTATAAAGCATTGTCAATTGACTTTAAGATGAAAATTATTT
>JBCDJE010000316.1:0-5582 GCA_038748185.1 Bacteroidota bacterium | reverse complement strand
GAAAACTCGCTCAGTTTAAAGCTTTTCAAGCCTCAAGTAAGCTGCTATAAACGATATAAGCTTATTAAAAGACTACCAGTATATTATTATTTAAATGCAATTGTTAGCCTTTGTTACATGTAAAAGTTGAGCGTTTTTTTTGATTATTTACTGAAATTTTGCTTATTCAATATTAATCCTTGGGCTTTTTTCAAGGATAAAAAATATTATCCCTAAAAATTCACTAATTGTACAATTATGCAAACTGCTAGAAGAAGTTTTCTGAAACAATCACTTAAAGTTGCAGCCACAGTCCCAGCACTTAATCTCGCCTTTTTCGATGAAGTGAAAGCTGCAAGTTTGACACTAGTTGGTAAAACCGATAAGCAAATTGCCAGTGATGAAAGTTTTTGGTATCAAGTACAAAAAGCTTATACTGTTTCTCCACATTTTATAAATCTTGAAAATGGTTACTTTAGCTTAGCGGCCGATGAAGTTTTGGAAGCCCAACTCAAAAACATCAGAATGATAAACGAGAAACCTTCGTGGTATATGCGTAAAAAACAGTGGGAAGATAGGGCTGCCATAAAAAAACAACTAGCCGATTTTGCTGGCGTAACAGTTGAAGAAATCGCTTTATTAAGAAATACAACTGAAGCACTTAATATCGTAATTCAAGGGATAAATATGGATCGTGGAGATGAGGCAATTATGAGTACTCAAGATTATGGAAGCATGTTGGAGGCTTTTGAATATCGATCGAAAAGATTTGGTACGGTTAACAAGAAAATAGATTTACCTCTCCATCCTAAAAATGACGATGAGATTGTAACCTTGTTCGAAAAGGAAATTTCATCTCGTACAAAAGTAATTTTAGTTACGCACATGATTAATTTAACCGGACAAATTCTTCCGGTGAGAAAGATAGCCGAAATGGCACACAGCAAAGGTGTAGAAGTAATTTCTGATTCTGCTCATGCTTTTGCACATATTAAATTTAAAATTCCTGATCTTGCTTGTGATTATTTAGGTACCAGTTTGCATAAGTGGCTGGGTACTCCATTGGGTTTAGGCATGTTATATGTTAAAAAAGAAAAAATACCAAATGTTTGGCCGCTTATAGGAGATATCCATTTTGCGGATGATGATATTAGGAAGTTTGAACACATTGGAACACATCCATGTTCAGCTGACTTAGCCATTGCCAATGCATTGCGTTTTCATGAGTTAATTGGGAGTAATAGGAAAGAGCAAAGACTTAGGTACTTAAAATCTTATTGGATGGAAAAGGCCGCAAACTTGCCGCATATAATTGTCAACACTCCTAAAGCATCCAGTCGCTCATGTGCTATTGGCAATGTGGGCGTTGAAGGCATCTCTCCTTCAAAACTAGCTGATATTTTATATGAAAAATACAGGGTATTTACTGTAGCGATTAATCATAAAGATATTAAAGGGGTGAGAGTAACACCACATTTATACACTACAATTAAAGACCTCGATGTATTTGTAAATGCACTTGAAGAGATTAGTAGTGAAATCTGATTTTTTGCAAAATGATATAACATAAACGTATAGTTTTTGCCTTTTTTTCTATAAACTACCATTGGCTTTAAAAAAGCTACTTATCTTAGCACCTATTTTATATTTAAATATCAATCCGTTTTTTAATTTTTTACCACATTCATTAGCAAGATGGATAATAATCCTGAATTATCAAGACTGAGATCAGCTTTAAATAATACCGGATGGAAAAGATGGGGTCCATATCTTTCTGAGCGACAATGGGGCACAGTAAGAGAAGATTATAGTAAAAATAGTGATGCTTGGAATTTTGTATCGCACGATATAGCGAGAAGCAGGGCGTACAGGTGGGGAGAAGACGGTATAGCAGGGTTTTCCGATAATAAGCAGACTATGTGTTTTGCGCTTTCGCTTTGGAATGGGAAAGATCCAATATTAAAAGAACGACTTTATGGTTTAAGTAATAATGAAGGCAATCATGGAGAAGATGTTAAGGAACTTTATTATTACTTGGATGCTACCCCCACAGCTTCTTATCTAAAAATGCTTTACAAATATCCTCAAGCAAAGTTTCCTTATGAAGAGTTGGTTGCTGAGAATCAAAAACGAAACAGGCTTGAAAGAGAATTTGAGATAACGGACACAAGTGTTTTTGATAAAGATGAATACTTTGATGTATTTATAGAATATGCAAAACATGCTGAAGAAGATATTTTAATAAAAATCACAGTACATAATCGATCTAAAAAGAAAGCCCCTTTACATCTGTTACCTACTTTATGGTTCAGAAATACTTGGCGCTGGGGTTATGATGGTTATAGACCTAATCTGCGGAAAACACCTCAAAAAGATAGAATTGATATCGACTATCAAGGCTTTCCGGGGTATCACCTAAGATACGAAGGTGGTGCTAAGCCACTTTTTTGTGAAAATGATACAAATAGAGAACTACTCTACAATCAGCCGAATTTAGTAAAATATACCAAAGATGGTATTAATGATTTTGTAGTAAATGGTGCTGTTGATGCTGTGAATCCTGATTTAGAAGGTACTAAATGTGCGTTACATTACAATTTTGATATACCCGCTAAGAAAAGTGTAACCATTAAACTTCGATTAAAAAATACCTTGGCATATGGTAGTTTCGATCATTTTGATGAAATCTTTGAACTACGAAAAAAGGAAGCAGATACTTTTTATGCGTATTTACAAGAAGGCGTTAAAAGCTCTGATTTGAGGGCCATTCAAAGGCAGGCATATGCTGGGATGGTTTGGAGTAAGCAGTATTATTACTATCATGTCGATCAGTGGCTAAAAGGCGATCCGGCAACAGGTAAACCTCCCGAAAACCGTTGGCAAGGTAGAAATGGCAGGTGGCGGCATTTATACAATAGTAATATTATTTCTATGCCTGATAAATGGGAATATCCTTGGTATGCAGCGTGGGATCTTGCTTTCCATTGTGTGCCACTTGCTAGACTAGACCCTTCCTTTGCAAAAAGGCAACTCCTATTAATGTTGCGTGAGTATTACATGCATCCAAACGGACAAATACCAGCCTATGAATGGAATTTTAGTGATGTGAACCCTCCGGTACATGCTTGGGGTGCTTGGAAAGTCTATTTGATAGAAAAAGAAATGACTGGCAAGGCTGATATTGATTTTCTGGCTACCATTTTTCATAAGTTACTAATGAATTTTACTTGGTGGGTAAACCAGAAAGATTCAGAAGGTAATAATTTATTTGAAGGAGGCTTCCTCGGACTTGATAATATAGGAGTTTTTGATAGGAGTCATTCGCTGCCAACAGGTGGTCGTATGGAACAAGCTGATGGTACTGCATGGATGGCCATGTATGCGCTCAACATGCTTAGGATTGCCCTTGAAATATCACAAGTGCGACCGCATTATCAAGAAATGGCATCCAAGTTTTTTGAACATTTTCTCGGAATTTCAGCAGCGATGTTCAATATAGGTAAAGAACATGTTGATTTATGGGATGATGAAGATGAATTTTATTATGATGTGATACATCCCGAAAATCAACCCGGTAGCAGGTTAAAAGTACGCTCCATTGTAGGTGTTATCCCTTTGTTTGCTGTAGAAGTATTAAAACCTGAATATTTAAAAACATTACCCGATTTTACCAGAAGACTTCAATGGGTTTTAAACAACCGCCCCGATTTAGGAAGACTTATTTCAAGATGGTATGAGCATGGTAAAGGCGAAACAAGAATGCTCTCATTGGTACGGATACATCGTTTAAAACGCATTTTGAAGAGGCTACTAGATGAGACAGAGTTTCTTGCAGATTATGGTGTTAGAGCGCTTTCTCGCTATCATAAAGAGCATCCTTATCACTACAAGTTGAACGATGAAACGTATTCGGTAAGTTATGTTTCAGGTGAGTCTGATTCCTCTTTATTTGGCGGAAATTCAAATTGGCGAGGCCCTATTTGGTTTCCGATAAATTTTCTTTTATTAGAGTCACTCCATAAATTTCATGAATATTACGGAGACGATATTAAAATGGAATTTCCCACAGGTTCGGGTAAAGAATTACCTCTTAATGAAATTGCAAAAGAAATAGGACTTCGGCTTGTAAAGCTGTTCGAGCTAAAAAAAGATGGCAGTAGGGTTTATCAAGATGAAAAGGATAAGCTATGGAAGTCACCTAATTTTAAAAACCATATCTTGTATTATGAATATTTTGATGGAGATAGTGGTAGGGGATTAGGTGCCTCTCACCAAACAGGTTGGACAGGACTAATCGCTGAGATAATCAACTTATATGCTAAATAATACCTGTGTTTTGAAAATACATTGAGTGTGATGGAAGGAGAGACATTTAGTAAAGCAGAATATGCCAGGTACAGCAGGCATTTTATTTTGCCAGAAATCAATACTGAAGGGCAACAAAAAATGAAACAAGCCAAAGTACTTGTAGTTGGAGCCGGTGGCTTGGGAAGTCCGATTTTATTGTATCTTGCTGCAGCTGGTATTGGTACTATTGGTATTGTTGATTTCGATGTAGTTGACGAAACGAACTTACAAAGGCAAGTGATTTTTTCAACTACTGATGTAGGTAAATCCAAGGCATTAGTGGCTAAAGAGCGAATTTTACAACTCAATCCTCATGTTCATGTAATTGTGTATCAAACTAAAATTACCTCGTCGAATGCATTAGAGATTATCCCTCAGTTTGATGTAGTTGTGGATGGTACAGATAACTTTCCTACGAGATATTTACTAAATGATGCTTGCGTGTTTGCAGCCAAGCCCAATGTTTTTGGATCAATATTTCGGTTTGAAGGACAGGTTGCTGTGTTTAATTACCTGTACAAAAATGGAGAACGCAGTCCTAATTACAGAGATGTTTTTCCTAATCCTCCTGCGCCGGGAGAAGTGCCTAATTGTGCAGAAGGGGGTGTTTTAGGTGTATTACCGGGAATGATAGGCTGTATTCAAGCCAATGAAGTGATTAAGGTGGTCTGTGGTATTGGGGAAGTATTGGCAGGGAAACTATTCTTAATTGATACTTTGAGCTTTCTTTCAAGAACAATTAAAATCAAGAAAAGAACCGACAATCCTATTTCAGGTGAAATGCCAACGCTTACAGCGCTAATAGACTACGAAGAATTTTGTAACGTAAAAATCACTTCACCAGTAGAAAATGCAACTGAGGTAAAAGAGATGGATGTTAAAACGTTGCATCAACTTCTCAAAAGTGCTGCCGATAATGTCATCCTCATTGATGTGAGGGCGCCTTATGAGTACGAAATTTCAAATTTGGGTGGTAAGCTCATTCCACTTTCATCTATTGAAACTTTACTGGAGGATATACCTAAAGCTGAATATATTGTTTTCCATTGCCGAACAGGGCAAAGAAGCCTCAAAGCAATAAAAAAACTACAAGCATTTACAGATACTTCTAACTTTTACAATTTAGAAGGTGGTATTTTAAAATGGATCGATGAAATTGATAATACCCTAACAAGATACTAAATCTAAAATTAGAGATATCCATTTAGTTCGTAAACTCAATTTATCTTTAGAAGCCAATCTCTTCAAAATCTGCT
>JBCDJE010000315.1:0-5610 GCA_038748185.1 Bacteroidota bacterium | reverse complement strand
CTTCAACTTAAACCTTTTCTTTTGAAAGAATTAGCTTACTTAAATAAATATTTTTTTAAGTATAAATATCGATTTGTATTAGGAGTATTGTTTATTACCCTATCTAATGTTTTTGCTATTTTTCCTGCACAAATGGTAAGGCATGCCTTCGATTTGGTAAGCGATACTCTAAAAGTATATCCTAGTTTTAATGGCACAGAAATTCAAAGTGAGTTTTATAACGAGTTTCTTTCAATCATTTTATTTTATGGCGGACTTATCGTCTTGATGGCATTTATAAGAGGTGGGTTTCTATTTCTCACTAGGCAAACTACTATTGTGATGTCAAGATTGATAGAATACGATTTAAAAAATGAAATTTATCAACATTATCAATCGCTTCCTGTAAGCTTTTATCGTCGTAATAATACAGGAGATCTCATGGCGAGGATTTCAGAAGACGTTAGTAGGGTGAGAATGTATCTTGGTCCCGGAGTAATGTACGGTGTAAATCTTATCATTACTTTTCTTTTAGTGATAGGTTACATGCTCACTGTAAATGTAAAACTTACGCTTTATTCACTCATCCCTTTGCCAATACTTTCATTAAGTATCTACTATGTAAATAACCTCATAAATAAACGATCTGAAGAAATTCAACGAAGCCTTTCTGATATGTCAACTTTTGTACAAGAAGCTTTTTCAGGTATAAGGGTTATTAAAGCATTTGCCCGTGAACAAGACTCAGCACAACGTTTTAAAAAAGAAAGTTTGGCTTACAGGGATAAATCTTTGAGGCTTACAAAAGTAAATGCTTTGTTTTTTCCGCTTATGCTGGCATTAATAGGACTCAGTATAATTATTACGGTATATGTTGGCGGAATGGAAGTGATTAATGGTGCCATAACTCCAGGAAATATTGCTGAATTTATTATTTACGTAAACCTGTTAACATGGCCGGTAATGGCGCTAGGGTGGGTTACAAGTATCATCCAAAGAGCAGCGGCTTCTCAACAAAGAATTAATCAGTTTCTTAAAATTAAAAGTGATATAGTATCTAAAAAATCGCTTACTACACCAATTAAAGGACGTGTTTCTTTTAAAGATGTTTCCTTTACTTATGAAGACTCGGGGATAGAGGCATTAAGAAATATAAATTTTAATATTAACTCTGGTAAGTCGTTAGCCATATTAGGAACTACTGGCTCAGGTAAAAGTACTATTGCCAATTTATTGTGTAGAATGTTTGATGTAAGCAAAGGTGAAATTCTCATTGATGATGTACAAATAAAAGATTTTGCAATTGACAACTTAAGAAAACACATTGGCTATGTACCACAAGATGTATTTCTCTTCTCAGACTCCATCGAAGAAAATATATCATTTGGTTCTGATAATAAAACAAAGGCAGAAATTATAGAAGCAGCTAAATATGCTGATTTGTATAACAATATTCAAGATTTTCCAAAAGGATTTGATACGATTGTTGGTGAAAGAGGGATTACTCTTTCAGGAGGGCAAAAACAACGTGTTTCTATTGCTAGAGCAATAATTAGAAGACCGGAAATTTTAATTTTAGATGATTGTCTTTCAGCCGTAGATACTAATACTGAGAATGCTATTTTGAATAATCTCAAAGAGATTATGGAAGATAGAACGAGCATTATTATTTCCCACAGAGTGTCTTCTGCAAAGCTAGCTGATAAAATAATTTTACTTGATGATGGCGAAATAAAAGAAGCAGGTACACATAGTGAGTTAATGGCAAAGAATGGTCTCTATAAAGAATTGTATGAAAAACAATTGAAAGGAGAAGAAGAAGTGGAGCTTTGATAGTAATTCAAACAGATGCACAATCAGTCAAACTGAAAAATAACCTCAATACACTTATTCCCAAAAAAACTTTACGTGTTGCTCATCAAACGTAAGAGATATCCACTCGCCTACTTTTGGAATGTTTTGATCAGTGCAGTTAACGGTGATATTTTTATTAAAAACTTCTATTGATAAATAAAAAAAATTCCCAAAGAATAAAATGTCTTTCACCATAGCTTTCACGTTTGAAGTACCCTCTCTATTTACATAGATGTGTTCTGGTCTAATACCAAAGAAATTACATAGCTCATTACTTTCTTTACCAAATATCTGATAAAAATCGGCATAAGGAAATATGTTAATTTCGCCAAAGAAACGAGCAACATAACTATCAATAGGATAATGATATATTTTAAAAGGTGTTTCTTGCTGAATAATATTTCCCAAACGCATGACTACTAGCTTATCGGCTATAGCCAAAGCATCATTGGCTTCATGGGTAACAAAGACAACTGCTATATTTGTTTCTCTTGTAATTTTTCTAATTAACCTTAAGAAGCGATTACGTCTGGGTTTATCTAAGTTACTAAAAGGCTCATCTAATAGTAATACTTTTGGTTCATTTACCATTGCTCTTGCCAGAGCCACCCTTTGTTGTTGTCCACCTGATATTTCAGCAGGGAATCGATCTTTTAATGAGGTTAATTCACAAAGCTCAAGAACCTCTGTAACTCTTTTTTCTTTATAAATAGGATTGCGAAATAATACTGGGTGTCTTACATTTTCGTAAATGGTAAAATTTGGGGCTAATTCAAAGTTTTGGAAAACCATTTGTATTTCGGGATAGCCCGGTATCAATTGCTCCGATGGCTTAGCAAGCAACTTGTTATTCAGCGTGACTTTTCCTGAATCAGCTTCTAATATACCGGCAAGTATTTTTAGCATGGTGGTTTTTCCTGCACCACTTTCTCCTATCAAGCCTAAAACCTCACGTTCTTTTAATACAAAATTTATATTTCTAACAGCAGGTTCTCTTTCTTTGGGATACGTTTTATTAATCCGATAAACTTCCAGCATAGTAAAAGAAACAGTTTTTAAAAACTTATACCAATTTTAGCTGGTAGTTGAATACTTATAGAAATGCCTTTTTCTCTTTCTGATTCTATTTTAATATTTCCCTTATAACTTTCTAAAGTTTTACTTTGCTCATAAAGCATTTTCATTTCCCCTTCCAACTGTTCTCCGGTTTTAAAGTTATCGGCAATTTTACTAAGTGTATTTTCAGAGAAGTTTTCACTTATTACTACAAAAGAAAAGTTACCATCTTTTTTAGCAGTTACCATTATCTGACCTGTATTTTTAGAATTTTTGGAAAGAAATGAAAATATATTTTCAAAAATTTCTATCACAAAGTGTTTTGTGCAAGCAATCCAGTTTTCAGTTTTAAATTCTTTACTAATTACCGTTTTTTCTGCAAATTTTCCTTCAAATTGCTGAATAACCTCCTCAAGTTCATCATTTATATTAACTAGCTCAGGTTCTCCATGGATTTGTTGAGATTGTAAAGGATCATTTGTTATTGCTTCTTTTTCTAACTTAACAGAAACCTTTTCAGATACAAGCACTGAAGGATTTGTTTTATCTTCTTGTTCTTTTGTAGTAGTATTCTCCTGAATCTTATTGAAAGTTTTATCTTCAGTAGAATCTTGTAAAGCTTTACTTCTTTTTTCTTTGTGAGTAATTAAGTGTGTCTCATTAGGAATTGTTTCTGTTCTATCTCTTAGATTATCTGAAGCCTCGTTTTTAGTAACTGACAGTGCTATTGCATTGATGGAAGGTTCTTTAAGTAGGTTAGCAAATCTAAAGATCAGTGTTTTATTTATCTTACTCTCTTTAAGCGAAAAAGTCTCCTCTACAATAGTACCTGCTTTTTTAGTAACTTCTTTAAGTAAGGTATCAAAGCTTTCATGTTGGTCTATTGCATTAGCAATAGATTGATTATTACTAATGGTAGTATTTAATAAATCTTCAATCTTTTTATTCTTGTAAAAGATGCTACCATCTTCTTTAAAAAAGGCTACCCCTTCAGGTTTGTGCTTGTTAAGCCAGGTAAATAATATATGCTCAACTTTGGTATTGTCATCTTGTTTTATGCCATTTTTTACTGATTCATGTGTAATAGCTTTGCTATTCATGCTGATTTCTAGTACAACACCTCTAAACTTTGATTTTCGTTGTGCGTTTTGTACGACAATGCCACAATTTTTCCATTTTCCTTCTTTGTCAATAATTTGTGCATCAAAATTTACTTTTTTTGTTGGGTTACTTTTTACTGTAGTAAAAGCTTCAGTAAGTTTTTGATGAGAAGAAGAATGTAAGCGATCTTTTAAGTTTCCTTTTAACTGATATCCTAAAACGTTTACAACATTAGCACTCACGTATTGCACATTCGCGTCAAGGTCAGTAAACAATAAAATATTTTCTATGCTATTTAGAATGGAGTTGTAGAATCGCGCCCTAAATGCTTCATCAGTTTCTTTTACTACTTTTTCTGTAACATCATCTAACTGGATTAAATAACCATTAACATCATTATTTTTGATAAGCGCATTTATAGTGTTATCTGTTTTTCGCCATACTCCTTTCGCGTTTTTAAAATAAAATGTAGCTTGTAACACTTCACGCGGATTAGTGGACAAAAATTGCAGATTCTTTTTGAGTGCTGTAACTTCTTCAGTCTTAATGAATTCGTAAAGATTACTACCTTGTAGTTCATCTGCCTCAAAACCGAATATTTCGTTTATAGTATCATTTACAAAAACGATATTACTGTTAATATCAAGCATCATGTAAACTCTTGGCGAGTTATTGAGTAATGCTTGAAACATTTCATTTTTTTCGTGCTTTTCTTGAGTAATTTCCCTCGATACATGGCTTTTGGAAAACTTAAGCACTATGCCATTTACCAAGGGGTTTTCCAGCATATTTACCTGTTTAAGTATTACATCTTCCCATTGACCATTTTTTGATAAAAAGCGAATAGGCTGGCTGCTTTGGTAAGTAGTAAACGCTTTTACTTTTTCAAAATCTTCATGGACTTTTTGTGTGAATTCAGGGGCAATATAATCAAAACCATAGGTATTATTTCTTACTGTTTTTGAATAACCAAACTGCTTATCCATATTCTCACTTTCATATACAATGTACCCTTCTTTATTCACAATAGTGATTACCTCATCAGTGAAATTTAACAAGTCTGAAAGAAATTTTTGCTGTTTTTCGTATTCATTTTCCAGTGCTAATCTTTCTTCAATTATTCTTAGTTCAAGAGCGATCTGACTGCTTTCAAAAACATCGGGTAGCTTATATAATACACAATCAAAGTAGGCTGTACTATAATCTTTGTTTCTGAAAGGTATTTCCGTAAGATATTTTCTTTCATTATTGCCAGCCACCTTTTTCAGGTTATCTCTGAATATATCGTAGTTATCTTCTAGTACAAAAGAAAGAATACTTAATTGATGAGAGCGATCGCCTTCAATACCTAAAGTTTCTGCGGCTTTATTAGCAAACTGAATATTGAAGTCTTCGTCAAGAGTGATAAAAATATCAGCAGATTTTTCTATTAATTCTGTATAAATACTTTTCTCTTTGTGGATAGTTGTATAGCGAATGGCATTAAATTGTATTTGCTCGATTCTAGCATAATTAACAATACCTTTCAGGTTATATAAAAAATATTCAGTTCCATAATCGGTATCAATCTTTAACTTCTTATTAGTTAATTCAAAATCACTATTAATGAAATCACGCAAT
>JBCDJE010000314.1:0-5621 GCA_038748185.1 Bacteroidota bacterium | reverse complement strand
TGCTCTTCCGATCTATGAAAAAAAACAATTGTGCAACAAGTTCCATGATGTGCTAAAAATTCACTAAATAATAAAGCTTCTACGAAAAGGTAGAAGCTTACTGTAATTTTTAAAATATATTTATATCAAAAAACTAGCCTAACCCTTTTATTTTATAAAAATAGCAGGCTAATTCTACATGTGATAATTATTTCGATTTAGGCTTATGTTTTGTCGGCAATAGTATAGCATTGATCGATACTAAACCTTAACTTCTTCGATTTTTTTATGAATTTCATCGATATCGACAATACGTTTTGTTTTGCCAGAAATATAAGAGTAAACAGCGGGAATTACGTATAAGGCAAGTAATGTAGAAAACATCATTCCACCAATTACAGCAATTCCCATTGAAACGCGGCTCTCTGAACCAGCCCCAAGTGCTAAGGCAATTGGTAAAATGCCTAAGATTGTAGATAGAGCTGTCATTAAAATTGCTCTAAATCGCATTGCAGCAGCTTCTACTACTGCTGCATTTTTATTAAGCCCTCCAGACTTTTTCTGGTTGGCAAACTCCACAATCAAAATAGCATTTTTTGTCACTAAGCCAATTAGCATTATAATGCCAATTTGGCTAAATACGTTAATCGTCTCCCCAAAATACCATAAAGAAAATAAGGAGCCTGCTAAAGCCAAAGGCACAGTAAACATGATAATAAAAGGATCCCTAAAACTTTCAAACTGAGCTGAAAGTACTAAATAGACGAGTACCAAAGCCAAAAGAAAAGCAAATATGATACTTGAAGAACTTTCAACAAAGTCTTTTGATGTTCCATCTAAGGCCGTGCTGTAAGAATCATCTAATACTTTGTCAGCAATTTCTTCCATTGCATTAATACCATCTCCAATTGAATAACCAGGACTTAAGGTCGCCGAAACTGTTGCCGCTACATATCTATTAAATCTATATAGTTGCGGAGGCGTACTTTGCTCTCTTGTATCAATCAAATTGTCAAGCTGTATTAAGTCTCCAGTGTTATTTTTAACAAAAAGAGATTTTATATCAAAAGGATCGTTTCTATCTTCTTTCTTTACTTGCCCAACTACTTGGTATTGCTTACCGTTCATCATAAAGTAACCAAACCGCTGCCCACTTATACCTAGTTGTAAAGTTTGTGCTACTTCTGCAATAGAAACACCTAAACTATTCGCCTTCTCTCTATTTATATTAATGATAAGTTCTGGCTTAGTAAATTTTAAATTTACATCTACAAAATCAAAAGTTGGATGCTTTGAGGCTTCAAGTTTAAATTCATCTAGTACGGCTTTTATTTTATCTAATGTTGCTGCTTGAATGACAAATTGTATGGGATACCTCGCCCTTCTGTTACCAATTGTTTGTTCTTGTGTAAAAGAACCTCTTGCGTCAGTTATAAACTTAATTTTTTGATTTAGACGATTAATAATCTCTGATTGAGAAATATCTCTTTCATTTGGTGGAACAAGTACTAGTCTGGCAAAAGCATTGTTTACTGAAGAGGAAGAGCCAAAACCCGGTGAAGTTACTGTAACCAGTCCTTTTAATTCAGGCGTTTCTTTTTCTACTACCTCTATGAGTTTCTTTACGTACTCATCCATATATTCAAAAGAAGAACCTTCAGGAGCTGTTGCAAAGAAACGACCACCAGAGCGGTCTTCTAATGGAGCAAGTTCTTGTTTAAGTGAATCTTGTATGAAGTAAATACCTACAAAGGATAATAAAATAATAACCATAGAAACCCACCTAACTTTCATAAAAGATTCTAAGGATCTTTTGTAACCTTTTGTTAACCACTCAAAAAAAGGCTCTGTGACCCTGTACATCCAAGTTTGTTTTTTTCTTTTCTTCAAAATTCTTGAAGAAAGCATAGGTGTTAAACTTAGTGCTACGAATGAAGAAATAATTACCGCAGCGGCAATAGTAATTCCAAACTCTTTAAATAACCTTCCCGTAAGACCTTCAAGAAATAAGATAGGCATAAAAACAGCAACTAAAGCTATTGTAGTAGAAATTACAGCGAAGAATATCTCTTGTGAACCTTTAAATCCTGCTTCAAGAGGCTGCATTCCTTTTTCAATTTTAGCATAAATATTTTCTAGTACTACTATAGCGTCATCTACTACTAAACCAATGGCCAGTACTATCCCAAGTAATGTCAATACATTAATGGAATAGTCCATAAGATATAATATAAAAAACGTTCCTGTGAGGGAAATTGGAATTACAAGTACTGGAATAATCGTTGTCCGCCAGTCGCGAAGGAAAATAAAGATAATGGATACAACCAGTAAAAATGCTAGCCCTATGGTTTGCTGTACTTCAAGAATTGATGCTCTAATATATCTTGTAGCATCAAAACTAACTCCCCATTTTACATCTTCTGGCAAATCTTTCTCAATCTGTGCCAATCTTGCATATACACCATCAGCAATATCAATATGATTGGAACCAGGTTGAGGAACTAAAGCATTTACAACCATTGGCTCGCCGTTAAAACGCAAAAGTGTTTTTTCGTTTAGTGGTCCAAGTTCTGCCTTACCAATATCTTCTAATCTAATTACTCTATTAGCTTCTTCTTTAATTACTAAGTTATTAAACTCTTGAGGAGTCGTTAGTCTGCCCAAAGTTCTAATACTCAACTCAGTGCTTGTCCCTTCAACAAAACCAGAAGGGAGTTCTACATTTTCTCTATTAAGTGCGTTCCTTACCTCTAGGGGAGTAATACCATAAGCAGATAAGCGAGCAGGGTCTAACCATAAACGCATAGAATATTCTTTCTCTCCCCAAACCATTATATTACTTATACCCGAAACAGTTTGTAATCGCTCTTTAAAAACATTAACACCTATATCAGAAAGATCCAATAGGCTTCTTTCATCAGACTGAATAGTGATAAACATAATAGGACTTGCGTCAGCATCTGCCTTGGTTACAGAAGGTGCATCAATATCGGGAGGAAGATTTCTGATTGCACCTGAAACTTTATCTCTTACATCATTCGCTGCAGCTTCCAAATCTATTTCAAGATCGAACTCTACTGTAATAGTGCTTCTACCATCCTTACTTACCGAGGTAATTGATTTAATACCTGCTATGCCGTTTATGGATTCTTCTAAGGGCTCAGTTATTTGAGATTCTATAATATCGGCATTAGCACCAGTATATGATGTCGATACTGTAATAATGGGAGGGTCGACACTTGGATATTCTCGCACTCCTAAAAGGCTGAAACCTATCGCTCCAAAAATGATAATTACAATGGATAATACAATGGTAAAAACAGGCCTTGTAATGCTAACTGATGATAAGCTCATAAAAATAGATTTAATAATAAAGTTTAGGAGGAGTATTTATACAATAAGCCTAATTTAAAACACTGAGTAAAGAACCGTTTCTTATCTTTAAAATACCTGAAACAACTACAGAATCACCTACACTCAAACCACTGGTTATTTGGATTTTATCTGGTAATCTCAGACCAGTTCCTACTTCTACAGATTCTGCCTTCCCATTTTTTGCTAGAAAAATCTTTTTAGTATTCATTTCAGGTATTATCGCTTCAGTAGGAATACAAAGCGCATTTTCGATTTTATCGAGAATAATAGTAACATTGGCGAAAGCACCCGGCAAAATTTTCCCATTAGCATTAGATGAAGCTGCCCTCAACGATATTGTTCTTGTAGCCACATCAATCTTAGGTTCAATTGCATAAATTTTTCCTTCAAATACTTCCTTTGTACCATCAATTGTAAATTGAATTTTTGCTCCCGTCTTTACTCTTGTCATATATTTTTCAGGAAGTGTGAAATCTATCTTTATAGTTCTAGCATCCACTAACCCAGCAATTATATCTGAAGGAGTAACATAACTACCTTCACTAATGTAACGCAAGCCTATTTTTCCTGAAAAAGGTGCTTTAATCTTCTTTTTATCTATTTGTGTATTAATAAGTGAAATTTCTGCTACGGTAGTCTGTAAATCTCTAAGTGTTTCTTCGTACTGCTCATCACTCACACCACCTCGCTCATTCAATTTTTTTTCTCGAGCCAATTTTTTTTCTAGAAATTCCTGCTCGTGTTCAAACTTATCAAGTTGTGCTACAAGTTCTCTGTCATCAAGCGTTACCAAGAGTTGACCTTTCTTAATAAAATCACCTTCTTTGAATGCAATAGAAGTAACTTTCCCTGATGATTCACTTGTAATCATTACTTCTTCATTCGGTACAATAGAACCTTTAGAGACTAACTTCTCTACAATCGTTTCAGGTGCTACTACAATTGTCTTCACATAAGTACCTTGTGGTTTTTCAGCAACAGCAGGTTTCTTATTTTCCTCTGCTTTAGAAAAATCCATCTTAGAGATTACCAACACTAATGTGATTATTACTATTAATCCTATTGAAATAATTTTTGTATTTACTTTCATCGATCTTAAAATTTTATCGAGATATTCATATTTTCTCCATACTCTATACAAAATTAATCATTGATAAGGCCTTATTGTTAGAATAAAATTATCTATTCGCTGAGCAACAGCATTTACCATCTTAATGATGCTAAACTTCTCCTCAACTGTCAAAAAAGTACAATGCCTAAGAAAGTAAGGTTACTTTAACTCGCTCAGTAGTATAGTTTACCCCATTAAAAACATACTCACCCAAAATCATAAGTATTCAGATCTCTATTTTTTTACTCATCAATTTTTTGTAATATGTTATATTTTCTGGTAAGCAATGCTTTTCCCAAACTTTTGGAAGATTATTTAGTACTTGTTTAGTATTCCTAAACTGCCAATAGATGTGTTTATGTTTTCTGGTAGCTTCGTCGAAATTTATGATGGGATAAGGATAATCTCTTCCTATTTTGCACCTATAGAAACCTTCTTCAATAGCAGTCATTTTCCAAGGTTCATATATAAGAGGTGTTGGTACATTTTTGAGTTTAGGAATCCATTTTTTCACAAAATAACCATCAGGGTCATGCTTAATGGATTGTGCTGTAGGGTTATAGATTCTAAGGGTATGATAACCTGTAGTACCTGCATGCATTTGTAATTGTGGAAAGTGAATACCCGGTTCGTAATCTAAAAAAACTTTGGAAAGGAATGTTGCTAATTTTCGCCAATCTAACCAAAGGGAAAAGCAAAAAAAAGTGGCGAGCATAGCACGCATTCTAAAGTTAATAAACCCAGTTTTTTTTAAACAGACTATACTTGCATCAACCATAGGAAAGCCTGTAGCACCTTCATAAAATGCTAACTCATGGGTTTCTTGCCCATTTCTAATTTGTAGTTCAAAACCTATATTAATACACCTATTAGCTATTTGATATTCCGTCTCGAGTTTTTGGATATAATGACTTCGCCACCATAACCTAGATTGGAAGTTTTGAAGCGGATTAATAAACCTATTATTATCTTTAAAATCTTCTGTTGCCTGAAAGATTTGTTTCAAGCTTAAATTACCATAAGCTAAATAAGGAGAAAGGCGACTACAACTTTTACGACTTGCTTCAGGCTTGGAAATAAACTTATTATAATTTACAGCTCTTCGTTTCACAAAAGTAGTAAGATATTTCCAACCTAATGTACTACCTCCTTTTTG
>JBCDJE010000313.1:0-5627 GCA_038748185.1 Bacteroidota bacterium | reverse complement strand
CATCAATATGAATATGGAAAAAGACAGTAGAAAACTCTACTGGAAAAAGAACATCACTTACCTATTTATACTCCTCTCAATTTGGTTTGTAGTTTCTTATGGCTTTGGAATTTTATTAGCTCCTTCACTTGACAGTATCAAAATTGGCGGCTTCAAATTAGGATTCTGGTTTGCCCAACAAGGATCAATTTACACCTTCGTAATACTCATTTTCGTGTATGTAATCCTGATGAATAAACTGGATCAAAAATTTGATGTAGATGAAAAATAGCATGAAATTTCTTAAAAACTTCAACAAATAAATGGATATACAAACTTGGACTTACCTAATTGTAGGATTAACTTTTTTGCTATATATAGGTATCGCTATTTGGTCAAGGGCAGGCTCAACTAAAGATTTTTATGTTGCTGGAGGTGGTGTTCCTCCGCTAGCCAATGGCATGGCAACCGCTGCCGACTGGATGTCAGCCGCCTCTTTCATTTCAATGGCAGGTCTTATTTCTTTTATGGGTTACGATGGTGCCGTTTACCTAATGGGTTGGACAGGTGGCTATGTTTTGCTGGCACTGCTATTAGCACCTTATCTCCGAAAATTCGGAAAATTTACTGTACCCGATTTTATAGGTGATCGCTATTATTCTAATGTGGCAAGAACAGTGGCTGTCATTTGTGCGCTATTTGTATCTTTTACTTATGTAGCAGGACAAATGCGTGGTGTGGGTGTAGTATTTTCACGGTTTCTGGAGGTGGATATTACCCTGGGAGTTATTATAGGGATGCTCATTGTTTTTAGTTATGCTGTATTAGGAGGAATGAAAGGCATTACTTATACACAAGTAGCACAGTATTGCATATTAATTTTTGCCTTTATGGTTCCGGCAATCTTTATTTCTATTCAATTAACTGGGAACATTATTCCGCAACTGGGTTTTGGTGCTCAACTGACTGATGGATCAGGAAACTTTCTACTTGATAGACTGGATGGTTTACATCAAGAACTTGGTTTTGCTGCCTACACAAGTGGTAACAAAAGCATGATCGATATATTTTTTATTACTGCAGCCCTTATGATAGGCACCGCAGGTTTACCACATGTAATAGTAAGATTTTTTACTGTTCCTAGAGTAAAAGATGCTCGAATTTCTGCGGGTTATGCACTGGTTTTTATCGCTATTTTATACACTACTGCACCAGCTATATCAGCATTTGCCAGAACAAACCTAATTAATACAGTAAGCAACCAAAATTACAGTGATATGCCTGAGTGGTTTAAAAAATGGGAAGGCACCGGTTTAATTGTCTTTGAGGATAAAAATAGCGATGGAAAAATACAGTATGTAGGAGATGTTACTACCAACGAGTTAACCATTGATAGAGACATCATGGTTTTGGCAAATCCTGAAATTGCCGCCCTGCCAAATTGGGTAATTGCCTTAGTAGCAGCCGGAGGACTTGCTGCGGCTTTATCAACTGCTGCAGGCTTATTATTGGTCATTTCTACATCCGTTTCACATGATTTGATTAAGAAACAAATTAACCCGAATATCTCGGAAAAAGGAGAATTGCTTTGGGCAAGAATTGCAGCAGCATTCGCAGTAGTAGTCGCCGGTCTTTTTGGCATTTATCCGCCAGATTATGTCGCAGCAGTTGTGGCACTTGCTTTTGGTTTGGCAGCCGCTTCTTTCTTTCCTGCTATTATTATGGGTATTTTTTCTAAGAAAATGAATAAAGAAGGTGCAATTGCAGGCATGATTGTCGGGCTGATATTTACACTAATGTATATCATTTATTTTAAATTTATAGTACCACCTGAAATGAATAATGCTGAAAATTGGTGGTTTGGCATTTCGCCAGAAGGCATAGGTACACTTGGTATGTTGGTAAACTTTATTGTTTCACTAGTTGTAGGCAGTTTCTTTCCTGAACCTCCTCAAGATGTACAGGAAATAGTTGAAAACATTCGCTATCCAAGAGGTGCAGAAAAAGTTGTAGCAGGACATTAAGTAAAGCACAAACATTAGATAATTTAATATTCGAACTAAAAATTTAACAAACATGAGTAGGATAAGAAATTTAGAAGATTATGCTGTTGCTTATAGAGAAAGTGTAGAAAACCCTGAAAGTTTTTGGGGCAACATAGCAGAAGAGTTTTCTTGGAGAAAAAAATGGGATAAAGTACTGGACTGGAGCTTTGATGACTACCATTGTAAATGGTTTGCAGGAGGCAAGCTCAACATTACTGAAAATTGTATAGATCGTCATTTAGAAAAAAAGGGAAGCCAAGCCGCAATTATCTGGCAACCAAACGATCCACATGAAACAGCTATTACATTTACTTATGCCGATGTACACAGAGAAGTATGTAAAATGGCTAATGTGCTTAAAGGTTGTGGTGTAAAAAAGGGAGATAGGGTTTGCCTATATATGCAAATGGTTCCCGAGCTAGCCTTTTCAGTACTTGCTTGTGCTCGCCTTGGTGCAATCCACTCTGTAATATTTGCAGGTTTTTCTTCTCATGCTTTGGCAAGTCGCATCCAAGATGCTGATGCTAAAATGGTCATTACTGCAGATACTGCCTATAGAGGAGCAAAACAAATCCCCCTTAAAGCAGTAGTTGACGAATCGTTAAATGCATGCCCTTCAATTGAAACTTGTTTGGTACTCAAAAGAACCGGAGAGACCATTCATATGAAAGAAGGCAGAGATATATGGCTACATGAAGCCTTAGAAAAGGTTGACGATATGCATACGGCAGAAGAAATGGACGCCGAAGATCCATTATTTATTCTATATACTTCTGGTTCTACCGGGAAGCCAAAAGGAGTAGTGCATACCACAGGAGGTTATATGGTTTATACTAAATACTCCTTTGAAAATGTATTTCAGTATGATGAGGGAGATACTTACTGGTGTACTGCTGATATTGGGTGGATTACCGGTCATTCCTACATAGTTTACGGTCCTTTATTAGCTGGTGCAACAACCCTTATGTTTGAAGGAGTTCCTACCTGGCCCGATGCAGGTCGCTTCTGGAAAATTGTAAGCAAATTCAAAGTAAATCAATTCTACACAGCTCCAACAGCTATTAGAGCCTTAATGGCACAAGGACTAGAATATGTTGAAGCGCACGACTTAAGTTCACTAAAGGTATTAGGAACTGTAGGAGAACCTATTAATTCGGAAGCATGGCAATGGTACCACGAGTATATTGGCAAAAGAAAATGCCCAATTGTAGACACCTGGTGGCAAACTGAAACAGGAGGTATTATGATTTCACCACTGGGAGGAATAACACCTACTAAACCTACTTTTGCGACGCTGCCACTACCCGGTATACAACCTGTATTACTCGATGCAGAAGGTAAAGAAATTGAAGGTAAGGGTGTAGAGGGAAATTTATGTATTAAACATCCCTGGCCTTCTATATTAAGAACTACTTGGGGAGATCACGAAAGGTGCAAGTTTACATATTTTTCTACTTATAAAGGATACTATTTCACTGGTGATGGCTGCCGTAGAGATGAGGACGGATATTACAGAATTCTTGGTAGGGTGGATGATGTAATTAATGTTTCAGGTCATAGGCTTGGCACAGCAGAAATTGAAAATGCTATTAACATACACGATGCAGTGGTAGAATCGGCAGTGGTAGGCTATCCGCATAACATCAAAGGGCAAGGTATTTATGCTTATGTAATTTGTGATAGCATTGCTATAGAGGAATATACGATGGAAGACTTAAAAAAGGGCATTGCAGGAATGGTTGTAAAAGAAATTGGACCAATTGCTCGACCGGATAAAATACAAATTGTTAGAGGATTGCCAAAAACACGATCAGGTAAAATCATGCGTAGAATATTGCGTAAAGTGGCCGAAGGTGATACGAGTAATTTAGGAGATACTTCTACCCTACTCGATCCAACGGTAGTAGAAAGTATTAAAGAAGGTGCAATTAACGGATGATAAATAATGGAGGTTGGAAAGTGTTCCAACCTCTTATTTTTTCACAAATAGTAAGTCTTTTACACTTCCCGCTTCTAATAAAAAGGCTGCAACTTTTCCTGATCTATCACGCCGAAATTGCGCTAACCCTTCTCCTAAGATCATTTTATCTTTTTTAATTAAACCTATTTGTTCTTGAGGTTTATTACCTACTCTTATAAATAATCGAGAATCTTCAATGGACAATTTATATACTACATCTAGCTCTTCGTTGTAATAGGCGCCAACATATTCATCTAGCTGCTTTTCATTCATTCCAGTAGTGTTTTCCACTCGTTTGGCAACCAACTTTTTGTCATTAATATGTAATACTGCTAATACTGCATTTCCTTCTTTATCTGTAACAAAAGAAAAAGAAAAGTCTGTTTCTTTTACAAAAAACCGCAATACCGACTCAGGAAATAATTCAATTACCGTTTGACCAATTATATCCACATAGTAGCGGTTATTTTCTGTATAAAATTGTAAAATCTGTCCATTCCCTAATTCATATTTCCCACTATACACATCAAAAGCATTATCTGGAAGCGATATCGCCCTGCGTTCAAAAGGTAGTGGCTTTGAAGTTTGTTCCGATACTAAACCTTTAAAGTCATCTTCTAATATTATTTCAGCTACTTTTCTGCACATTTGTTCAGGTTGTAGATCTGAGAGGTTAGCCAAACAAAATACAGAAAGATTCTTTTGAGGAATACGAATAATTGCAGATTTAAAACCAACATAAGCACCACAATGCTCAATAGTATTCATCCCCATTAACTCATTATGTTCCAAGCCAAATGCATAACTAAGTTCAGTACCATCATTGAGTTTGCCTTTGGTATACATTCTTGAAGTAAAATCTTTTACTGGCAATCTATTATTGTAAAAATTATTATCCCATTTCGATAAATCATCAATAGTAGTAAAAAGACCTACATCTCCCGAAATAATAAGATTAGACTCGTTCAATCGAAAAGATGATTCATTTTCACCTGTTGAGTATCCAAGCGCTTTATGCAGATGTTGTTTCGTTTCGCTATCACAAAAATAAGTATTTTGCATCCCCAAAGGTTTGAATAAATACTTTTGGGCAAACTCATTAATACCCATTCCTGTGACCTCATAAACAATTCTGGCAAGTAAAAAATAACCTGAGTTGTTATAAAGCATTTCTTCACCGGGTGTAAAAATCAATTTCTTTTGTCGCGCTATCATTTTTAAAACAGCTTCTTCTGAATTAAAATCTTCTTCATTGAAACCCGATAAATCAGCTAATTTAAAAAAATCTCTTACGCCACTTGTGTGGTGGATTAAATGGTGTATCTTAATATCTGAAGCATAATCCGGAAAATATGGAAAATAAATACTGAGCGGATCATCAAGGTTAATCAATCCTTTTTCTTCTAAAAGAAGCATACAAGCAGCCGTAAATTGCTTAGAAAGAGAGGCCACTCTAAAAATAGTTTGGCTATCTATCTCCTCTCTTTTTGCTAGGTTGGCATAACCGTAGCTTTGTTGGAAAATTCCGTCTCCATTTCTAACTATCTTTAGTATAAAACCAGGCGCATTTACGTGGGGTTTATTCCAATTTGCTAGCGTTTTTTCTAACTTTTCAGTTGTTTTAACTGATAACTTTTGAGCAT
>JBCDJE010000312.1:0-5643 GCA_038748185.1 Bacteroidota bacterium | reverse complement strand
TTCTATAATATGTTTAATTTCCTTTCTCTCATACCATGCAATAGCCTTAGCTACTCTTATCTGCTCTTTATTGGCAATTACGGTGTATCGTGTATATCCTTCTCTGGTTCCTTTTTCAGAAGGAGGCCTTTCTTGTTTTCTAATGTAGCTTTTGGGCGTATAGGTACTTCCTGTGGGCTCATTTGTAGTCTTTGCTTTTTGCTGGCGCTGAAATTTGAGTAGCTTATCTTCGGGCTTTTCTTTTGCCATAATTATTTTATTTTACACTTTTCTTTAAATTCCTTGAAATACAAATTGAATTCATCAAATTTTTTATCTGCTGCCGCTATTTCTTCCAAAGAAGATAGCCGCTTATAACGTGCCAAGTACCTGAGGTTACTTTCAAACATTTTGAGTCCTGCAAACTCTAATTTCTCTATTACTTTATGCTCAGAAGTTTGGTCTTTTTTGTTTAACACACCATATAAGCTAAAACCAAATTCGTCTTTCAATTCGCTTATCGTTGAGGCAAAGTCCATGGTGCTGGAAATATCAAAAGCAGCAGCAACAATCGGGGTAATTACATAATCAGAAACAGCCAATAACATTTGTATATCTGAACCTTGTAACCTGCCTGGAGTATCTACCAAAACAATATCATAATTATCCTGGGCATATTTAATCAAAGCGTTAATATCATCTGTCTCATAATTAAAAGGAATAATCTCAAACCCTTCGGTATCTTCACTTTCATCTAATTCTCTTGCCTTAAAAATGGTTTGTTGAAAATCAGCATCAATCACCAGTATTTTGTGCTTTGTTCTTTTGTACAAAGTTACTGCTGTTGATAAACACAAGAAGCTTTTTCCACTTCCACCTTTCTGAGTTGCGAAACAAATGAACTTGGCTGTATTACTCATAATATGTACACACTTAACACATTTATTACTATGCGTACAAATAAACACAGTGTGCTAGAGCATTCAAAACAGAAATGGAAATATATTTTTTAAAAAAGAAATGAACAGTACTGAAACTATTACAATAATGCTACAAAGAAATTCTCGTTCAATCCCACTGAACAGAAAAAGAATTATCTTAATGTACACATTGTGTATTATGTGTGTTAAAAAAATCAATCTTCAAGTGAACCATCGAAAATTCAATTAGAAATCGAAGTTTTAACAACAAAACATGAATTATTTGATAATACCTGTTCGGAAAACTACTAAAAATACTTTTTATGCTTTGTTATGAGGGTTAAATAGAAAAACAATCAATTTCTCTTAGTTTATAGCTTTAAAAGTTTTAAACAGCTTAAAACTATTCTTTGATCTTAGCTGAAATCAAAGAACAACAAACTGTAATTGAATTGTAACATGCTACACTCATTGTGTACAATGTATACATATCATTAAGTTATAAATACTTTCAATTTTCGTAACAAAAAAAGCTTAATTTTCACTGTATAACTTTTTTTCATTACAAGACAATAACTAGAGTTATAACTTCATAAGAGAATCAAAAGCAGAAATCATATAATGTACACACTAAACACATAAACCACATAGTACTCAATATAAATGGCATTTTCTACGTCATCAATCACATTCAAATGTTTGAATGTCCTATTTCTTCTAATAAAATGAGATATGTAGACAACACTGATTTGTCTTGTAAGCTTAAAATTTTCATCAGAGTTTAATTAATAGAAAATTTTATAACTATCATTAATTGTTCATATTTAAATTATAAAATTGAGGTAATGAAGCCTTCGTAATTACAATACTATAACTGAAATGAGAAAAACTATTCTGTATTATGCTTTATTTAGTTTTTTGGGCATAACGCAAACAATCTTTGCACAAGGCACGCGCTTACTACGCCAACCTACTATCCATGAAAATAAAGTCGTATTTGTTTATGCAAATGATCTTTGGATACACGATATAGAAGCAAATAGCACTACACGTTTAACAACCAATATAGGTGCAGAAACACAACCTCATTTTTCTCCTGATGGTAGTAAGATTGCATTTTCAGGAGAATATGATGGCAATACAGATGTATATGTAGTTGGTGCAGAAGGAGGGCAACCTACAAGGCTTACATGGCATCCTGGAGCAGATTGGGTGACTGGTTGGATGCCTGATGGACAAGAGGTACTTTTCAATTCAGGGAGAGTAGGCACCCCTACAAAAGAACAGCAGTTTTTTCGTATCGATACAACAGGGGGTATGCCAACAGCTTTGACTGTCCCCAGGGCAACAAAGGGGGAGCTTTCTGCTGATGGCAAATACATGGCTTACCAACTTACCCGGTTTTGGGACCCTGAATGGAGAAATTACAGAGGTGGACAGGCAAAACCCATTTGGATAGTTGATATGAATGATTATTCATTAAAAACTACTCCAAGAACCGATAACGAGCGGCATACCGATCCGGTTTGGTATAAGGGTGTAGTCTATTTTCTTTCTGAAAGAGATTATGCCAACAATATCTGGTCGTTCAACCCGAAAGAAGAGGTATTGAAACAAGTTACCTTTCATACTGATTTCGATGTGAAAAGCCTTGATGCAGGACCTGATAAAATCGTTTACGAACAAGGAGGATATTTGCATGTATTTTCTCCCGAAACAGGAGAAACACAACAATTAGCCATAGAGGTAAAAGGCGATTTCAACTTAGCCAGAGAACGATGGGAAGAAGTAGAACCTAAGTTTTTAAGTAATGCATCCCTTTCTCCTGAAGGAAATAGAGCATTATTTGAATATCGTGGTGAGATATTCACAATACCCAAAAAGCATGGTGACTGGCGCAATATTAGCAAAAATGCCGGAGCAGCAGATCGCTTCCCAGTCTGGTCTCCTGATGGCAGTCAAATTGCATGGTTTACAGATGAGAGTGGCGAATATGAGCTAGTCATTAGCGACGACCAAGGCACAAAAATACAACAAACCTTTAGCATTCCCAACCCAACTTTTTTCTTTCGACCTACATGGTCACCCGATGGAAAACATATTGCTTTTACTGATACTGACTACCAACTTATGTATATTACTTTGGAAAGTGGAAAAATTAACAAAGTAGATACTGAGCGGTTTGCACATCCTAATAGAACTATGCAACCAGTATGGTCACCTGATAGCCAATGGATTGCTTATGCAAGGTTGTTAGAAAATCAACTCAAGGCGATTAAAGTACATAATGTAAAAAGCGGTGAAACCTTTCAACTTACCGATGGAATGTCAGATGCTTCTTCTCCCGTTTGGGATGCTAGTGGAAAATATCTGTACTTTTTATCTAGTATTAATTTCGGTCTTAACACAGGTTGGCTAGATATGAGCTCATACGATAGACCCGTATCAAGAGCCTTGTATGTGATTATTCTTAGTAAAAGTGAACCTTCTCCACTAAAACCGTTAAGCGATGAAGCAGGAAGCGATGAAGAGGAAGAAGAAACAACAGATACTAATCCAGTAGTTACAATTGATTTCGAAGGCATTTCACAACGTATGTTAGCCTTAGATATTCCCACAAGAGATTATACTGCTTTACTCTCAGGACCTTCAGGTAAGGTATTTTATTTGGAAAATATCCCTAATGAGCAGGGTAGTACCTTACATAGTTATGATCTTAAAAAAAGAAAAAATGAAAAGCTATTTGATAAGATAAATGCAATTACAGTTGCACCAGATCGAAAATCACTATTGTATAGGAGCAATAAAGTTTGGAAAATAGTAAGCACAAGTGGCAGTGATAAAAAGGGAGAAGACCTCAATACTAATGGTTTACAAGTGAAAATTTCTCCTCAAGAAGAATGGCAACAGATTTTTAGAGAAGGTTGGCGCTACCAACGCGACTTCCTTTATGTGAACAATGTACACGGTGCACCTTGGGATAAAATATATGATTGGTACCAGCCTTGGGTTAAACATGTAAGGCATCGATCAGATCTCAATTACATTGTAGATATTGTAGGAGGAGAAGTAGCAGTAGGTCATTCTTATACCAGTGGTGGCGATTTACCTGAAGTAAAGCAAATACCAATTGGTTTGCTAGGCGCAGACTTTGAAAAAAATAACGGCTACTATCGATTAAAAAAAATCTACTCAGGTGGCAATTGGAATCCAAAGTTAAAATCTCCATTAGTTGGTCCGGGACTAGCTATTGAACCGGGAAATTACCTTCTAGCAGTAAATGGAAAGAAAATAGATGTCACCCAAAATCTATACAGCTATTTTGAAGCTACTGCTGATAAACAGGTAAAAATTACTGTAAATAGCAGTACAGATTTAGCAAGTGCCACTACCTATACTATAATGCCTATTAAAAATGAAACTGAACTTAGGCGTTTTGAATGGATTGAGGAAAATCGCAAAAAAGTAGACGAACTTTCTGATGGTAAACTTGCCTATGTATATCTGCCAAATACTGGTCGGCAAGGTTACGCTTATTTTAATCGTTACTATTTTGCTCAACAGCACAAAAAAGGAGCTATAATAGATGAACGTAATAATGGAGGAGGCTCTGCCGCAGATTATATGGCAGATGTTATGGCAAGAGAGCTACATGGTTATTTTAACAGTAATGTAGGCGATCATAGGCCTTTTACAACACCAATGGCGGGGTTATGGGGGCCCAAAGTAATGATTATTAACGAACGCGCCGGCTCAGGAGGAGACTTACTGCCATACCTATTTAGAAAGATGGAAATTGGTATTTTAATTGGTACACAAACATGGGGAGGTTTAGTAGGTACATGGGATACACCTTTATTCATCGATGGTGGCAGAATGGTCGCTCCTCGTGGAGGTTTTTATGATATAAACGGAGAGTGGGCAGTTGAAAATGTAGGCATTAGTCCCGATATTGAAGTGATGCAAAAACCCATAGATGTTATTAACGGAAAAGACCCACAGTTAGAAAAAGCCATTGAAATTACTTTGGAAAAACTCAAAACAGAAGGCATTGAATTGAAACCTGAACCTGCTCCTCCAGCAAAGTGGAAAAGACCTAAACAGCGCTAGCAAAATGCTTATTTCCAGAGATTTAATATGGTATAATTTATTTTAGGAAGTTTTAAATGATGATAGTGTAATTATACATCAAACCTATAGCTTAAACCATAGATTTTCATATAGGCTAAGTATTCATCAGGCATTTGTAACATAAGTCACTTACTTATTCAATTAATGATTTTAGTTTTGATATTGAGATAAAAGATGACTATGTAATCAGCTTATGGAAATACAGACATTATTAGGCTATTTCGGAGGTATATTAATTGGGATATCCTTAGGACTTATAGGAGGAGGAGGATCTATACTAACCGTTCCGGTCTTTGTGTATTTAATGGGTACCACACCAGTAGTAGCTACTGCTTACTCTCTTTTTGTTGTCGGGTTTGCCAGTCTAATCGGCTCATTTAATTATATAAAAAAGAAAATGGTGAGTATAAAGACAGCAATAATTTTTGGAATCCCCGCTATTATAGCTGTTTATGGTACTAGGCGATACCTCATCCCCTCAATTCCTACTATCATATTCCAAACAGATAGCCTCACTTTATCAAAAGATCATGCTGTGATGTTGCTCTTTGCTTTATTAATGATTGGGGCTTCTTATTCTATGATTAAAAGAGATAAAAAAGATACTAATGAA
>JBCDJE010000311.1:0-5658 GCA_038748185.1 Bacteroidota bacterium | reverse complement strand
TGATAAAATGCCTCAATAATTATTCATCATTTCTGAAATGAATCAAAGATTATCTTCTACATCTACATTAATTAATATTATAGCATTTACCGTGTTTGTGGCTTTTACTGCTTACCTTTATCTTACTAATCAACATAAATGGCAATTGTCTGCAGAAAAAAATACAGTTTTAGTAGATAGTTTAAAACAACTAACAGCCATGTATCAAGATCAACTTGAAAAATACAAGCAAAATGAAGCTTTACAAACTCAAACTTTGAAGGAAACCCGTTTTGATTCATTTGACAGTGATAATTTTAGATTGTATGGCTTATATAGAGATGTAGAAAAGCGATACTCTATTATGGATGTATCGCTAATGTTCAATGTTAATAATGCTAATGCAATTAAAAGTAATGATGTATTAGGGGAAAGATGGTTCATAATTCCTATGAAAGGCGTACATTTTTGGAAAGAGGGAGAAACTATAACCGATATTGCTGCTTTGTATTACGATGAGAAAAAGGATTCTACTTTAATTTCAAAGTTTAATCTAGACGGCAGTGCAGGAAGATATATTTTTATACCTTTTAATAAAAACTAGTCGCTTACTTCACCTTATCCAATGATAGTATATAGTATCAAATTGGAGGAATATATAGCTTTGAGTCTAATCAAATAATAATAAATAGCAAGGTGTTAAGTAATTGAAAAAAAAATAACCATACTATAAATCTAATAAGTCATTGATTATCAAAACATTATTTTGCTTAAAATTATAAACTAAATACAACCAGCGACTTAGCAGCTTTAAATGAATTTACATTCAAGATAAATTACAATATAACATGGTCATCATTAATGGCTTGAATGCAATTGAAGAATTCCTCGGAAAAGAAATAGGTATCTCCCCTTGGCATACTGTCACACAAGCACAAATAGAAAAGTTTGCAGAGGCAACAGGTGATTTTCAATGGATTCATACCGATCCTGAAAGATGTGAAAAAGAATCACCCTTTAAAACTACAATTGCTCATGGCTACCTCACGCTTTCAATGGCTCCCCGATTTATGGATCAAATTTTTAAAGTTGAAAATGTAAGTATGGGCATTAACTACGGGCTTAACAAAGTGAGATTCACTTCCCATGTTCCAGTAAATAGTAAACTAAGAATGCGTGCAAGTCTTACTGAATTTCATAAGAAAGAATATACTGCTCGAATGACACTAAAGCTTACCTTTGAAATTGAGGGACAAGATAAACCTGTTTGTATAGCAGAATCGTTGGCGATGTTAAAAGCCTAGAAAATTTGTACTATTCTTTAAAACCAGGTCCCTTCACAAAAATCCCCGGTTTTTCGCCAGTATGACTACCTGCTTCTAAAACCATTACCCCATTTACCCATACATATTCCACGCCTTCAGCATATTGGTGTGGTTCAGTAAAAGTAGCTTTATCTGTAATTTTTTCTGGATCGAAAACCACCACATCGGCAAAGTATTCTGGCAAAAGCTTACCTCTTTCTTTTATCTTTAATTTCTCAGCAGCTAGTCCTGAGAGTTTATAAATTGCCTCTTTCATTGTGAGTACTTTTTCTTCACGTACATACTTGCCCAATAGCCTGGCAAAATTACCATAAGTTCTCGGATGCGTCATTGATCGCAGGTTTTCACCTTCTGCTGCAATAGATCGTGCGTCAGAACAAAAGGTTATATAAGGTAATTTCAATTGTTTTTTTACATTTCCTTCTGACATCAGAAAGTAAGCTGCGCTTATATCTCCATCGTTCGCAACTAACAAGTCAATAGCCGTTTCAGCAGGCGTTTTTTTTCTTTCATTAGCAACTTCTCCTAAATTTTTACCATTTAAATAAGCTAATGAATCTTGATCAAAACCCAATAATAAAATATTGGCTGGATCTCCGGCTAATTGCAAGAAATTTTCCCAATCGTTTTCCGGTTGATTCATTTCAGCAATAATTTTCTTTTTAGTAGCAGGATCATTTAATCTTTTTAGCCAAGCTTCTTTTCCACCATCTTGTGTCCAGGGCGGTAAACAAGCGTCTAAACCAGTTGAAGCTCCTGTATAATTATACATATTGGCAGTAACTTTTAGCCCTTCTTGCTGTGCTTGATCAATCATTGTTATTACTTTATCCAATTTGTGCCAATTTCGTTCTCCTGCAGCTTTCAAATGATAAATTTCAGCATCGATCTTAGCTGAACGAGCAATAGTAATTAATTCATTAACAGCTGCTTCTAACTTATCTCCTTCGCTTCTCATGTGGGAAATATAGGTACCCTTATACTTTCCTGCAGGCTTACAAAGTGCAATTAGTTCATCTGTTTTTGCAAAAAATGCTGGTGGATATATAAGAGAGCTACCAATTCCCAAAGCCCCTTCTTCCATACCTTCTTCTACTAAAGCTTGCATTTTTTCA
Source organism: Bacteroidota bacterium (assembly GCA_038748185.1). Taxonomy (GTDB): domain Bacteria; phylum Bacteroidota; class Bacteroidia; order Cytophagales; family Flammeovirgaceae; genus Chondrinema. The sequence goes on along the minus strand of JBCDJE010000311.1, from coordinate 3,239 downwards.
AGTTCTTCAACAGTAGGCGGCCTATCGTCTTCACCAACCTGATGTTTCCGTAAGGTTGTTGCACCAATAAATGTTGCAATGTTTGTTGTTACACCTTTATCAGCTAAATACTGCATATTCTGACCTAATGTTATTCGATCAGTTTCTACTTTTTCGGGATTATAAGGACCAGGAGAACTTCCCTCACCAAAGATTTCTAAAGTAACCCCCTGCTTAATGTCACTCATCGATCTTCCGTCTATTTCTAATGTGTTGGCTGCCCAACTTAAATTATTGATAAACCCCGGGCTAACTATTTTACCAGAAGCGTCAATAATATTTTTTGCACGCTCATTTTTAAGATTGCCAATAGTTTTTATTCGACCATTTACAATACCTATATCTACTTCTTGAGCAGAACTTCCCGTCCCATCGAACACAGTACCATTTATTATAATAGTATCGTATTGAGAACAAGAGACAAAAAGAATACAAAGTAAGAAGAGAAATGCATTTTTCATGAAAAGATGGTTTTAGATTAGGGTTGTTAATTTTTCATCATTATAGCAGTCCAAATATTTTAAAAATTAAATAACAGAGAGCCTGTTTTCAGACTGTTGTTATTTATTACTGATAATATTTGAAGAATTTAGGTTTAAATTTTTATAATCAACTCCATAGTTATGTAATGATGAAATAATAAGTTTAGGATTTTAGGGCGGTTATTTAGTGAACAGGCAAGACATTGAAATCGCAGTTTAGCAGCGCTAAATAAGATTTCAACAACGAAGGTTGTTCCCTAAAAAACATCTTAAAAAGTAAAGGGTATTTTTTTATCATTACTAAATAAGTAAAATGCTTAAAAAAATCTTTTTTGTATGACTTTAAGTTACTTCATTATTTAATGATGCTCCTGTTCCAGGTAAACCATTATACATAATTTTTCCTTCTTCCAACTGTATTCCCGTAGCAAATTCATCTTTAATAAGCATAGCACCATCCATATCGACATAATCGAGAGATGGTGCCAGATGAGCGATAGGCGAAATGCCTACACTAGATTCGGTCATACAACCTACCATCACTTTCATGTTTCTCAATTTTGCCTTAGCAATCATCCTTCTTGCTGGAGTAATCCCTCCACATTTCATCAATTTTATATTAACTCCATGAAAATACCCTTCGCATTTCTCAACATCCTGCTCTAAAATACAACTTTCATCGGCAATAATTGGTAAGGCAGTATGTTTAAAAACTTCTTTCATTCCTTCTAAGTCAGTAGCAGGTAAGGGTTGTTCAATAAACTCAACTCCTAATTTTTTTAGCTCTTTTGAAAAATTAATAGACTGATCAACCTCCCATCCACAGTTGGCATCTACTCTCAGAAATGCATCTGTCTCCTTCCTTAAAGCTTTTACTATCTCCAAGTCATGTTCAGTTCCAAGCTTTATCTTATACACCGGCCAAGGTGTAGCCTTCATTTTTTTCACCATTAGTGGAATTTCATCTATGCCCAGGGTATAATTACTTAGTGGAGCATTTTTTATATCTAAATTCCACAAATCATGTAAAGGTTTATTACTCAATTTGCCATACAGATCATGTGCAGCTTCATCTAAAGCACAAAGAGCAAAAGTATTTTTAGCCAGTTGAGGCTGTACTACCTCCCATAATTTTTCAGGAGTTGAAAAAGGGTATGTGGCTAAAAATTCAGTTAACGCAAGTAGGTCTTTTTCAATTTTTTCAGTATTAATGTGGTAATAAGCATTCGCTGTGGCTTCTCCATATCCACTAAAGTTTTTATGTTTTAATATAGCAATAGCATTATTAATAGTAGTTCGACAACTTCGCGAAATTCTAAAAGGATGTTGAAACGCTAAAGTTTGCTTAGTAACAGAGATGTACATCAATCCGATTTAAAGTAGTTGAACACTAAATAAAATGATCTGACTATTTAATCAAAATTATTGATAAATTAGTCGCTTAAAGGATTTTCACAAAGCTTCATGAAAGTATTTTTACTCTTTATCTCAATAACTTATTTAATACTACCCAATCTTTATGCACAAATAAAAATCATTGATAAACCAATTATCTGGGATGATAAGCGAAAAAATTTATCATTAGCCTATCTAAAGCAAAGGCATCTTTTAAATCTTGATTCTCCCTATATTAATCCAAAGATAATTGTGGTACACCATACAGTAATTCCTACTTTAGCCGGCACTATGCGCGCTTTTATGCAACCGGAGTTACCTAATGCAAGAGAAGCCATTAAAGGTGCTAGCCAACTCAATGTTTCATCTCAATTTGTAATTGACCAAGATGGTACTATTTATAGATTATTGCCAGAAACCGCTTTTGCCCGGCATGTAATTGGTTTAAACTACTGTGCAATAGGAATAGAAAATGTTGGTGGTACTGAAGCAGTTCCACTTACAAAATCGCAGCTAAAATCAAACATAAAACTCATTAAATACCTAGCAGAAAAATATGCAATTGAATACCTTATAGGACATTACGAGTATACCAAGTTTTCAAACTCAGTTATCTGGAAAGAGGTAGATGAAAATTATAGAACAAAAAAAAATGACCCTAGTGAAGCATTTATGGCAAATATCAGAAAGAAGGTAAGAAAATTAGGCTTAAAAAATCAACCCTAATTTATTCGTTAAAAATAAATTAAATGGGTTGTTTTTACCAAATCAAGCATATAGCTTTGCATCACGAAAATAAGGAGCAGTAGTTCAGTTGGTTAGAATGCCTGCCTGTCACGCAGGAGGTCGCGGGTTCGAGTCCCGTCTGTTCCGCTTAAATCCCCTCAGGTACGTACTATCTGTGGGGATTTTTTTACTTCTAACATTTTTTTTCGAAAGGGATATTTCATAAATTCTACATTGAAAAAGTAACCCTATGATAGCACTCGATAAATATTCTTTTGGCTTTGGCGACAGATTCTCACTCCATAGAGAAGCATTCTTACTGGCTTTAAAAAAAGTGAATGAACAAGGTATTGAAGTTACTCCTATTTGGAATAAATCGTATTATGAATATATCAATATTGGCGATAACATCACTGAGGTGAAAGAAGATATTGATCATGTAACGGCGAAAAATCCCTGGTGTAAGAAATATTATATCGATGCTGATCATATCAACATAGAAAATGTAAGCAGTTTTATCGAAGATTGTAATTATTTTACTATTGATGTTTCTGCGTATATTAGAAAGCTTGCCCATTACGATGAGATGGATAATTT
>JBCDJE010000310.1:0-5661 GCA_038748185.1 Bacteroidota bacterium | reverse complement strand
TGCTGATCATGGGTGTGTCTATCATTTTAAAAGAATTATTGTAAATTATTATCACTTTTAAAATTGAGTTAAAAACCAAGAATACAAATAATTGATTGCCAAATAGTTATGAAATTATCATTCTATTGTAACCAAATGTAACATTAGTTACTGAAACAACTAAAAAGACATATTAAATTTGTAACATCATTTAATAAAATAAAGAGGAACAATGAAAATAGAACAAATTTATACAGGATGTTTGGCACAAGGGGCATATTACATAGAAAGTGCTGGAGAAGCTGCCATAATAGATCCATTAAGAGAAACGCTTCCTTATATTGAAAAGGCAAAAAGAAATAAGGCAAAGATTAAATATATTTTTGAAACTCACTTTCATGCCGATTTTGTATCAGGTCATGTAGATTTAGCTAAGAAAACTGGAGCTACTATTGTATATGGTCCAGGAGCAAAAACGAAATATGACATACATGAGGGAAAAGACAAGGAAATTTTTGAACTGGGAAACATTAAAATTAAAATCCTTCATACGCCTGGGCACACTCCAGAAAGCACAACTTATTTATTAATTGACGAAAAGGGGAGAGACCATGCAATTTTCTCTGGTGATACCTTATTTATTGGCGATGTAGGAAGGCCTGATCTGGCGGTAAAATCTGATGTAACACAGGAGGATTTGGCTGGTATGTTATATGATAGCCTAAGAAATAAAATCATGCCGTTGGAAGGTGAGGTGATTGTTTACCCTGCACATGGTGCTGGCTCGGCTTGTGGCAAAAATATGAGTAAGGAAACGTATGATACACTAGGACACCAAAAAGAAGTAAATTATGCATTACAAGATATGTCTAAAGCTACCTTTATTGAGAAAGTATTAGACGGATTGGCAAAACCACCACAGTATTTTGCTAAAAATGCAATACTCAATAAGGAGGGTTACGATAGTTTTGACGAGGTAATGGAAAAAGGAGCTATTCCTTTGAGTGTAACTGCATTCGAAGAAGTTGCCAATAGGGAAGGGGCTCTAATCTTAGATACAAGACCAGCACAGGTATTTAATAAAGGCTTTATTCCTAACTCAATTTTTATTGGTATCGATGGTTCATTTGCCAGTTGGGTAGGAACATTAATCACTGATATTCAACAACCCATCTTAATTGTGGCAGAGCCGGAAAGGGAAAAAGAAGTAGTAATGCGATTGGCAAGAGTAGGGTATGATAATTCTTTAGGTTACCTGAAAGGCGGTTTTGAAAGTTGGAAAAAAGCTGGAAAAGAAATTGATACAATTGTCTCTATCTCAGCAGATGATCTGGCAAAGCAGAAAGCAAAAAATAAAGAAATTCATATAGTAGATGTGAGAAAGCCTGTTGAATATCAATCAGAACACATTCTAGATGCAGCAAATCACCCCTTGGATTATATAAATGAACATATGGATGCATTAGATAAAGATAAGACTTATTACATGCATTGTGCCGGAGGGTATAGATCTATGATTATGGCTTCTATTTTAAAGGCTAGGGGCTACGATAACATTTTTGACATCGCAGGTGGTTTTAAAGCCATAACGGAAACTTCAATTGAGAGATCCAATTATGTATGTCCATCAACATTGTAGAATAAATGGGTAATTAATTAACTACTGGGAGAAGTGGCATACTTGAGAAATGTCTATAATTACTTAATCATAAAAGGTATTTATGAGCTATTTCTAAAAAAAGGAGGTTTTAAGCTACCTCCCAGTTATAAATCCAATATTAGAACCTAGTTTCAAACATTATGTGTAATGAATAAGATCTTAATTCCAACAGATTTTAGTATAGAGGCTAAGTATGCGATTTCAATAGCACTCAAACTTATTGAAAAATTTTCAGGAGATATTACACTTTTACATGTAGTAAATACGCCAGCAGACATGCTTACTGATAAGAATGGTATAGTGATAGACGATAATGAAGTTGATTTCACCTCATATAAGACTTCTTTAATTGAAGCAAAAGATAAGATGGTAGCGTTTAAAAAAGAACTGCCAGAAAATGTTGGGGCTGAAGTCCTAGAAGGAAAATTAAATGATACCATCATCAAATACATAGAAAAAAGAGGTTTTGATCTGGTTGTGATGGGAACAAAAGGTGCAGAGGGAATCAGAGAAATACTCCATGGATCAGAGACTGAAATCATCGTTAGGAGGTCTCCTGTTCCTGTATTATCACTTATGCATAGTGATGAAGTATTTCAACTAAAAAATATTTTATTCATCAACGATTTTAAGAGGGTAACTATTGAAAACCTAGATATCTTAAAGGCAATCATAAGTGCCTTTAATGCAGAATTACATTTATTGAAGATTTCTAGTGATGATGAAAGCGACTTGTTAATCGAAAAAAACATGCAGGATTTTATTAATCTCAATAGTCTCAAAAATGCTAGTATGCATATTTTTAAAGATCGTGATGTAGAAGATGGTATCGTACATTTCCTACAGAAACATGAAATAGATTTGTTAACTATTGGTACTCATAGCCATAAAGGTTTTAAACCTTGGTCGAAAAGCAGTGTAACAGAAAGTTTGGTAAAACATTTACATAAACCGATACTGTCTTTTCATCTAAATAACTAATAAAACACAAAATGGATAAATTAATTGAAGTGATAAAATCACCTTGGCCATGGTATGTATCAGGACCAATACTGGCATTAGTCATGTTAATGATGATCTTCTATGGGAGAACGTTTGGTGTATCATCAAACCTAAGAACGATATGTGCTGCTTGTGGTGCCGGTAAGAGTATTGATTTCTTCAGATTCAACTGGAGAAATCAGTTATGGAATATTCTTTTTTTAGTTGGAGCTATTTTAGGTGGATTGATTACTGAAATCTTCCTAAGTGATAATCAACCATTAGCCTTAGCTGCAGCAACTATTGATGATTTAGAAAAACTAGGAATTAACAACTTCAAAAATTATCTGCCAAATGATATTTTTAATTTCGAAATGCTAACAACATGGCAAGGAATGGTAACAATTATAGGTGGCGGGTTCTTAGTGGGTTTCGGAGCTAGATATGCAGGTGGGTGTACATCTGGGCATGCTATTACTGGTCTTTCAAATTTGCAATTACCTTCACTTATTGCAGTAATAGGTTTTTTTATTGGTGGATTGCTAATGACCCATTTATTAATGCCTTTCATTTTCGTTTAACATTCATTCTCTAATAATTAAATATAAACAAACATAAATTTTTATCATCCCAAATTCACACAGAAAGATGATAAAAATTTATGTGCACTCCTGAATGTATTAAAATTTTTTGAACATTCAGAAATCAAAAAAAAATCCATAGATGAAAAGTGTAAAATATATTATCGCAGGAATCCTTTTCGGAATAGTAATGACTAAATCAGAGGCTATCTCTTGGTTTAGAATACAAGAAATGTTTAGATTTCATGCTTTCCATATGTATGGTATTATTGGCTCAGCAGTCTTGCTAGGAGCTTTGTTTGTTCAACTGATAAAAAAATATCAACTAAAAGATATAAATAGTAATCCTATAGTAATAGTTGGTAAACAGCCAAGATTTATAAGATACCTACTTGGCGGAACTATTTTTGGTTTAGGATGGGCTCTGACAGGTGCTTGCCCAGGGTCAATTTTTGTATTGTTAGGTCATGGTTTTGGAATCTTTTTAGTGGTAATGCTTAGTGCTGTGATAGGTACGCTTGTATACGGCTTATTAAAAGATAGACTGCCTCATTAAAACTGTGAGGCAGTAATTTTTATTTTTAGTTTATTCTCTTACACTCTATTTTCACTAGGTTTCAAACTAGTAAGTGACTTAATTTTTACAGGCTTGCCTGTTTTTATACTATTTCTGGCAGCAATTCCTATAAGGCACGACATAGCACCATCCCTTGAACCAGCGCCCAATTTCAAAGGATCAGCTGCTTCAGGAGTTCTAAAAATTTTATCTTGTAATCTTTTATCACCACCGCCATGTCCACCCCGACTATAGGCTACTTGTTCGGTTTTATACTCTTCCCAATTTTTATGAACAATAATAGGCTCATACTTCATATCTGAATCACCTTGCGCCATTTCTTGTTTGTGGAGCTCATCTTGTGATAAACTATCTTTATCTATGTAAGGAATGTCTAACCAAGCTTCTATTCTTCCATCATGCCCATTAAATGCTACCCTCCATCCTTCAAAAGGCGAATATGTTGTTAAAGAATAGTTTAATACTGCATTATTAGCATACTTTACTTGTGCTGACATTTTATCGTAAATATTAATCGCATCTCTGTATAGACAATTATCACGAATGTAGCCATCATATTGCTCGTTTTTCGTATAAAGATTAGTCGACATTTTGTCTTTACTTATATCCCAATAATATTTACAATCTTTTTTGTACAAGCAGCTTCTGCAATTTGCACCTCTGAAAGGTCCATTACTGCCATAATGTTCTAAATCACCCATTGCATATACTTCTACTGGATCAGAATCAAGCCACCAATTTACTAGATCGAAATGATGTGTGGATTTGTGTACAAACAAAGTTCCACCTGCTTGCTCAAGCCCATGCCATCTTCTAAAGTATGATGCTCCATGATAATTATTTAAGTACCAGTGGAAATCAACCGAGGTCACTTTTCCTATTGCTCCACTGCTAATTAATTCCTTTATTTTTGTCATATAAGGGCTCCACCTGTAGTTAAACCCTACAATTACCTTTTTTCCTGATTTACGTTCAGCTTCTATAATATCTTCGCATTTGTATTCATCAGTTGTCATAGGTTTTTCTGTGAGTACATCTATGCCTGCTTCTAATGTCTTTATGATGAACTGATGATGTGTAGAATCTTTTGTAGTAACTATGACAAGTTCTGGCTTGGTTTTTTCCAACATTTCATCGAAGTTGGTGAAAGTGGGACAATTTGCTCCAATATAACCTTTCCCAAAGTCCAGTCTACCAGGATTAATATCACATAAACCGACAAATTCAAGGATATCTGAATAGTTTTCAACAAGTCTTTTTCCCCAAAAAGTAACTCCTCTAATGCCTGTTCCTACTAATGCTACTCTTTTTTTATCTCTTTTAGGATAGGTGAAACCCGATGCTGACCCTGCTAGTAATGTCCCAGCAGCAGCCGCTGTTGTTTTATTAATGAAATCTCTTCTAGTTATTTCTTTTTCCATATTTTACTTAAGATTATAATTGATGTAATGTGGCTTCAATTTAATAAAATTGAAAGAATTTATGCTGAACAAAAATGTTCATTCGCTTTCTCTGGGACAAAATGGGAAAAAACTAACCTCACTAAAAAAAAAAAACTATACACCATTAGCGTTTTTATATTTTAATTAGTTTTAAATTGTTTTATTACCATGTAACATACTGGTTATCATTGTTATATGTAGTACATCTATGACAATCATAAGTCTTTATATGACAGAATTAAGGTTATCTATGGCAGTTTTAAGGAATATTATGGCAATTTTAAGGACTATCCAGACAAATTTAAGGCAATGTTCTATTGATGTAAAATACATCGAATTTATGAAGTAAAGCTTCTTACTGAAACAGTAACATGACATTTTTAAGGATTTGATATGACACTTTTAAGGCTTTTTCTCTGATGATGCTCTCGCACAAGCTTA
>JBCDJE010000309.1:0-5668 GCA_038748185.1 Bacteroidota bacterium | reverse complement strand
TCATTCTTTCCATTAAATCTATTGAAAACGGTTGTTCGGAGCGCTCATCGAGATGATAGAAAATACGCAGTGCTTTTTCGAAACAATCTCTACTTTGCTCATTTTTTGTAGCTTCAAAATATACTTCGCCTTCCAACATTAATAATTCTGCTAAAACATTCAGTTGAAAAGGATTGAGTTGCCTGTGGTCTTCTAACAAGATCATCAAATCTTCCAAAGGCATATTCTTGGGTACATTAACATCAAATTCAAAACTGTCTTTGCTAATATTATTGATTACCTCAATTGCTTCTTGAAAATACCCTGCCTCCTTCATTTTTCTAATGCTTTCCTGTACTTTTTTAAATTCTCCAATAAGTTTTTGTGAAAGTTCTTGCTCTTGATCCATAATTCAATCTTTGATCTTCCAATACATAACAGGTTGATTTTTCTTTTATGATGACTATTAAAGAAAAAAACAGCAAGAATTTTTGAGGGTTATTTGGATGGTATTTATAGAAGCTAATACTAAATAATGATTTATACAAGTAGAAGAAAGTAAAACCTACTTATAAAAGCTATTATGAAAGATTTGCGGTTAATGTGTGAACTAACAAGTAGCTATTTTTTTTAGCTTATGAAACTGGCGTATTTTTAGAGCAGTAATATATTACTAACCTAAAAAACCTACATGCACTTACAAGATAAAATTTATACTTTTTGCCTTTTAATAAGCTTTTGCTGTTTGTTATCTCATACAAGTTTAGCAAAAAAAGTAAATGAGTTTAACACAGATAGTTTGCAAAGTAAAAATACGATACAGTCTAACGATATTGCCTATGAGAAAATCATCCATTCTTATCCTTATTTTAAGAAATATACCAACCCATTATTGAGTCCTTTTAGCTATCATTTTGGTTTAGGTATAACTGGTTACAAAGGCGATCTCAGTACCCCCCCAGATTTTGTAAGGCAAAAGAATCATCTTACACCCTTTATTAGTTTGGGAATCCAGTATCGCTTAACGCACTATGTAAGCTTACGCTTTGAAGCTTCAGGGTTTCAATTGTATTCTGAACCAACAGATGAGCGAAAAAATTTGATAGGCTTCCAATCTCTTAATACAGAGGCGCATATTAGTGTTATACATGAATTTGTAGCAAAAAGCAGTGTAGAAAGTTATGCTAAGAAACTGTCACCTTATATTTGGGGTGGTATTGGTGGTATATTTTTTAATCCTAAATCATTGGATGATGATAGTAATATGCTAAATAGTGCCGATACAACTGTTTCAAATTTTTCTCTTGTTTTTCCTCTAGGTGTAGGAATTAACTACTACTTAAACGAAAGAATAAATATCGCTTTAGAAGGAGGTGCACGCCTAACCCAAACAACACTTTTAGATGGCAATATTAGTGAGGAAAGTAATAACACCTATGATAGGTATTTTTTCTTAGGAGCCAAAGTAATCGTTCAGTTAAAAACAAGATATAAGTACAAGCGATATTTGAAAAGACAAGTGAAAAATCGTCCTCATAAGTAATTATTAGGGTTTTTATTCAGTAATATAACTTACACCTAAGCCAGGCTTTCCATTTACACTCATTTTTCCGTTTTCCAAAATAAAACCTCCTTTTACTACATCTTTTGCCAAGTCTAGGCTTCCATCTAGGTCAATATACTTCGTATTTGGGCAAGCAAAAGCGGCGTGCAGAGCAGCCGTTATACTTATAATACTTTCATCATTACAACCCCACATAAGAGCAATATTACTATTTTGGGCAATAGTGGCAATTTCTAATGCTTTACTAACACCGCCACACTTCATCAGCTTGATATTAAAAATACCACAAGCAGCAGGCGGAGAAGCCAACTTGAAGGCATCTTCTGGTGACACCAAAGATTCATCCGCTGCTACCAAAGCATTAATATGTTTGGGTAACTTACGCATAGGGGCTATGTCAGAAGCAGCTATTGGTTGTTCAATTAGCTCCAAATCTAAAGCCTTTGTACGCTCGTAAAACTCACTTATTTGTTCAAAATCATAGCCTTGGTTAGCATCAATACGCGTAATGATGCTTGCTCCATATTTTTCTCTAATTTTAACAAGCCTTTCAATATCTTCTTCAATAGATTTCCCCAACTTTACTTTTAAAATCTTAAAGCCTCTACCTATATATTCTTCTGCTTCTTCCATAGTCTCCTTCACATTTTTAATTCCTATGGTAATAGATGTATAGAGGGACTCCATTTTTTGACCAAGGAAAGTAACAAGTGGAACACCTAGATATTTAGTAAAAGCATCGTATAAAGCAATATCAAGAGCTGCTCTGACACCCGGTTGCTTGGGATAGCGCGTATTTACTTCGTATAATAATTGCTGAAATGTAGTAATATCTTTGCCTATGAGCCATTCAAAGTCGTCTGCTACAAGAGTTACTACGGTTTCTTCTACAGATTCATTTACAACATAGGGGCTAGGATTACTTGATCCAAGTCCATATATTCCATTTTCGAGCTTGATTTCTACCAAACTTACTGACACTGAATCTACAGTTTTATAAGCGATGGAATAAGGTCTTAATAAGCCTAAATCGCATTTCTTTGATTTTACAGCAGTAATTTTCATCTCTTTATGCAGGATAATAGTGAAAGGATATTTTAAAATATAAAAAGTATTGAAAGACAGCTTTTTCTTTAGAGAACCCTATATTTAGAAGCCAGAATAATCATGTACTAAAACCAGATTTAGTGATCAAAGCACAGCAGTATTAACTATGCTTATAATTTGCTATAAAGTTTTGCAAACTGCTTGTTAGTCGACTTACCCCTTCTTCTAAAGGAATTATCACTGGAATGCCTAAACGCTCTTCTTTTTGTTTTTGGTAGGCAATCGCTGCTTCTTTTGTCATACCTTCAGTATTGAGTGTCACAGCTAGTGTATCAACTCCATACATTTTAATAAGGGCAATTTCTTGCTCAATCGAAGGGATTTCCCGTTTATACCCTTCGCATCCATGATAGTATTTTCTGGCTGGAGCATGTTGCAAAATTACAGCGTCAGCATCAGCAGAAATAAGAAATTCTGAACCACAAGGACCGGTTGGGTTTTGTAAAGATGATTGCCCTTCAATAAAAATTACATCAGGATTTTCTTGCTCATAGCAATTTACAATAGCATATTCTATTTCACCTGAAATAAAATCGTTTAAGGTTGAGTCAAAAATAAATCCATAGCGACCGCCTTGCATCCAGCCTGTTTGTCCAGTAAAAATCATATGGGCATTCAACCCTGCTGCAGTAACAGCTTCCCACAGAAAACGACTGGTTGTGCGCTTCCCCATATTACAATCAGTACCAATTACTGGTATTTTTGGGCAAGCAACTTCTGCAATTTTCCCTGTCCAGAAATGTAAATCCTTATTAGGCTTAGGTTTTCTCACATCGATCAGCTGTACTTTATATACATTTGCCAATTCAACTATGTCGTCGCTCTCAGTTAAAAATTCATGTAAACCACTTACGATGGATAATTCCGATTTTATAGCAGATTTTATAATAGGCTTCATTGCATCAGGAAAAACACCTCCTTTTGTAGCAATTCCTACAATCATAAAATCAGCCTTTTCATTACAAGCGGCATTAAAAGCACTGATTGTTTCATATACTGGAATTCCCCTTTTTTTTCCATCCAATACTTCACCAGCATCTTTACCTGCAAACTTATGATCTATTACACCTATTATTTCATATCTTTCTGAACCTCTTATAAGTCCGTGAGCTGTTTTAGCTTTGTGGTGATCTAAAAGTCCGTTTGTTAAAACTATTGCTTTTCCGTCCATTACTAACTTAATTACAAATTTTTAATCAAAATTAGATTAGGCTTACGAAATAAGCTACTATCCGCTCATTTTTTTAGATTATTGTAAAAATGGATATGCTACATTTGTTGGTACAAAAAGTATAGGTCATAATAGTTAACTTTAATCATTATGGACAAAAAAAGATAATTGGATCAGGGGTATGCATCATCATCTGAAAGAAAAATACATAAGGAGTTATCTTGATGAGTTCAACAGAAGGATGTTTAGGGAGCGTATATTCCACAAGAAATTGGAAAGGACAATGGAACAGCTTCCCATGTATTAATAGAGGTTTTCAAGTTTGGGAGACTTAAGCTGATAGTCCTATAATTTTTATATACTTGAAGCTACTCCACACTTAGCCAGTCTTCAGGATTTAATTTATTCTGGTTATGCCATACCTGAAACTGCAATGACGCCATACCTTCTTCATTGCTAGCAACTACTCCTATTGGCGTAGTTTGGTCAATTTGTTGACCAGGCTTTACTTTCACCTCTTGCAAGCGAGCATATACTGTAAAGTACTCTCCATGTTGCAATGTAACCATATACTGCATACCCGGTACTTTGGTAACTGCTACTACTTTTCCTTCAAAAACTGCATGTACTGTTTCATTTTGTCTGGTGGTGATGTCTACACCAAGGTTATCAATCCAAATCTTATCAAGAACAGGATGCTCTTGTTTTCCAAAATGAGAAGAAATAAAGCCTTCATTTACAGGCCAAATCAAATTACTTTTTTTATTCACAAAAAGCATCTCCGACTTAGCGGCAGACGCCGCTGTATTACGATAAAGTCCATTTTCTTTACCAGTATTATTTTTCAGACTCGCCCGGAGTGTTTCAGTAATTTTCCGTTCTAATTCTTTCGCTATTTCTTTTTCTTTAGCTAGTTGTACTTTTAAAGCAGCTTCTTGCTTTGAAAGACTGGCTATTAGTTTTTGCTGGCTTCTTTTTAATTGTATAATTTCTTTTTGTTCTCGCTGCTCGGTGTCAAACAATTGCTCTCTGGTTAATTTATCATCCATTAATTGCGCTTTCTTGCGTGTAAGTGTTTCTTTCACAAGCAATATCTGGTCGATCTGATAATTTCTAGTTTCTTTGTAATGGTTTAAATAATGAAGGCGTGCTAGTAATTGATTAAAAGTTTCACTGGCAAATAGGTATAGTACTTTATTATAGGAACGAGAGGCTGTATTTTTCGAAGAAAAAAATATCATAGCTGCATATTCCTCTTTTAAATCTTGTAGGTCTTTATTAAGAGCAGCTATAATTTCTTCCGTCTCCTGCACATCCTCTTCTATTAAAAAAATCTCCTTATTTACTCCTGATACTAGGGCTTTATGTTGTCTTAATCGGGCATTTAATGCACTTAACTTTAATAAGTTCGCTTGCTTATTTCCACTAAGTTCCTCTAATACAGCATCTGTTTTATCGATTTTAGCTTGGATTGCCTTCCGTCTTTTCTCAAGCGCAATTCGCTGGCTATCCTGCCCAAAGAGCGACTGAGCAACTATAATCAAAAAAAACAAGCTAAATATTTTATGCATAAGCAAAAAAATTGGCTTCACTATTCAAACAGTCGGTATCATTACAATTGAAAAATATAAAAGCTTTCTTTTATAACTTGCATGTATCCATGTAAATTATTTTGAGGATGTATAAAGGATTAATTTGGTGGCTTAAATGATAGATGAAATATTCTCTCACAGGTATTGTGCATATTCATCTAGCTATATTAATATTGTTATTAGAAAGATTGGATATACGAAATATAGTACTAAAAAAGCAAATTTAAGTGAAAAAAGTTTTATTTATAGATCGTG
>JBCDJE010000308.1:0-5677 GCA_038748185.1 Bacteroidota bacterium | reverse complement strand
GCCTGAAAAAGAAAAAATTGTTCAATTATTATTGTATAAATACATTTTAATCAAAAACTTGCAGGCAAGGAAGGTTAAGAACCTACCTGCCGATTTTTCGCTTGAAACCTATCGAGTTACCTCAGGATTTTATTTTTTTAGAAAAATGAAAAGTGGTTTTGTGAAATATACCCTTAAAGATGAACCAAACGACTTAAAAGAGTTTTGTGAAATGGTGGAAAGTTTTCTTCAAAATTTAGTGATGGATATGCTTGACCCTACTCATCCTTTTACTGAGAAGCCTTCTTCCTTTCATCATTTAAAAAAGTTGGCAATGGAATAGCGAAGGATGATAACTATTTATTATCACAACGTGTTGAGCGAACATATTTAAGAATTTAAAATTATGAACGATCATTCAAAGAAGAGAGAAAAAAATACATTAAAAGATTATTTTGCTGTTGGTGAAGTTTTAGGGTATTTCTTTAGAAAAAAAGACCCGAATCGTAAAACCAATTTCAACCTGCGCATGATGCACGGAATCAATAAGATATCAATTCTTATTTTTTTACTTGCCTTAGTTGTAATTGTAATTAAAAGGGTATTCCTTTATTGAAATAGGGAAGTTTATCTACCCTATTAAAAGTGATGTTTTAACGATTATCAACTATAAGTGCAATCATGGATATTGAATATTTTAGAAATTATTGCATGAAAAAAGCTGGGGTGACTGAAGAGTTACCTTTTGATAATCAAACCCTTGTCTTTAAAGTAATGGGTAAGATGTTTGCACTTACTGATATTGACAATTTTGAAAGCATTAATCTAAAATGCGATCCTGAAGAGGCTATTAGGCTTCGAGAAAAATATGATAGTGTGAGTCCTGGTTACCACATGAACAAAAAACACTGGAATACAATTACAGTAAATGGCGATATGGATGATGCTACCTTATGCCATTGGATTAACCACTCTTATGATAGAGTAGTGTTGGGCTTACCGGCTAAAATTAGAGCTGAATTAAAAAAACAGTAGAACATTTTCAATAGAAAACCGTTTTTATACTGATATTAGAAAACATTTCTAACTTACTACTCAACTTTTATCTTCTCATCAACTTACTGAAACTATCTTTTTTAACTGTTGCTTAAGCAAATAGATAGAAAGTCTATCTAGGTTTTTGCATTTTTTAGAACACATTTATTTAATTTTTTCGAAATGAAAGATGTAATAGTAGAAGATACAGCTATTCAAAATATTCCTGTACTACCTTTAGAAAGAGCCAAGTATATAGAAATAAATGGTTATAAAACGTATTACAAAGATGAAGGTAGTGGATCAGCTATCTTATTTTTACACAGTATTTCAGGGACATCATTTATTTGGGATAAATGGACTAATTATTTAAAACAAAATTATCGAGTTATCCGGCTTGAGTTACCATCTTTTGAGCAACATGAAAGCAACAATTTTTCTACTGAATTTTATATAAATTTTATAGAAGAATTTGCTAATGCAATGGGCTTAAACAGTTTTTATCTTTGCGGACATTCAACTGGTGGTCAACTTGCTTATGAAATTGCACATAAATTACCAAAAAGGATAACAGCATTAGTTCTGGTTGCTCCTAGTGGGTTTTCTCCAATAAATAGCAAGTTAATCAAAGCTACCTATAGATTAACTTTAAAAGTATTTGGGAAAAGATATATAAAATGGTTTACCTCTAGGTACTTGCTTAAGAAAAAGCTTAAACAATTGTATTTTAATAGCGAAATGGTGACGGAACAGCTTACAGATAAATATTTAGAAAATCTGTTTAGTAAAGAGAATAGAGAGACTTATCCCAATTATATAAACGGGATTCATCCAATAAATTTATCGATAGATGGAATAAGTGAGATTGATACACCAACCCTAATTCTATGGGGTGAATCAGATAAAATATTACCTGTTTCAGATGCCAGAAAATTCAAAACGATTATTACAAATATTCGATTAATCACTTATCCTAAGGCTGGACATTTTCCTTTCGATGAAGTAGCTGACTTAAGTTATAAGGACTTAGTTCGTTTTTTGGAAGATCACAAGTCTTACAGTTAGAAGTTGTTTCGTTTAAAACCAAGACTAATAAAGCTCATTCTATAGAATAACATGAGGCTTTAGAGAATATACTGATAACATCAATGAGGTAAACTTACTATTTGTAAAATATATTTCCAATTAAACATGGAGTGTGATTACATTTATAGAAAATAGTAATTCTCCTTTGGGATGAGTAATAATCTTCATGTAAAATTGTATTATACAATTAGCATTTATATTGTGATGCAGTTCATAATATTTGAGAGTAATAATTTAAGTACTAAATGCATCAATTCCTTTGTACACTTCTTTTTCTCTCTAGTTTCTGCCTTTCCCATTTCCCAACCTTCTTGTCTAGGTATGGATAGACAAGTACTGATAGTAAGATGATGAATGTCCCTAGATAAAATCCTTCACTCATCTTTTCATCATTTCCGTAAATAAAAAAAGCGAGGATAATACCATAAACGGGTTCTAAGTTAGTGGTAAGGTTCACATTATAGGCTGAGATACGTTTCATAATTTCAATTCCTGCATAAAAAGCATATACAGTGCATATTATTGCTAGTAAGCCCATATACAAAAAATCAAGACTGTTTAAGGCTAAATTGAGTGTTCCAGTCTCAGCAAAATATTGGATGTAGATGGGGAAGAATAACAATGTAAATATACAAGCACCAATCATCTCATAAAAAGTAATTGTTAAAGGATGATACACTTTTGTAAAACGTGCATTTAAAATAGAGAAAACTGCTGCTAGAAATGCTGAAAGGAGCGCTAATAATAAACCATCAATATGGTCAAGTTCAAATTGAAAAATAGTATATAAGCCGAGGATAACTACAAGACCCAATAAAATTTCGAGCCACTTGAGTTTGGTGCGATCTATCAATGGTGCGAGAAATGCTGTAAAGAGAGAAACTGTTGCGATGCCTGCCAAGCAAATACTTATTTTCGAAATTCGTGCAGAAGCAAAGAATGTAATCCAGTGTGCACCGACTAACAAACCAGTAAGCAGAAATGAACTAATGGCCCGAATTGGGAGCATCAACTTTTTTTTCAATACTAATAAAAGTAGAAACAGAGTAAGTGCAGCAATGAGGGTGCGATAAAATACTACCTCAACTGCAGGTATGCTAATTTCTTTACCGAGAATAGAAGTAAAACCCCAGATAAAAATGATGAAATGGAGTTTAAGTTGGTCTCTTATCATGATAAAACATCAACGTGGTACAGTAAAATACATAAAGATAGCGATGGTAAAAAAAGTTAAGTTAGGCAACCAAGCGGCTATCATAGGGGAAACTGTTCCTCCTGCAGCAATACTTCGGCTCATGATCACGAAGAGTAAATAAATAAATGCTAAAGTAAAACCAAAAGCAATTTGTGGCCCAGTACCTCGCCGCGATTTTTTGGCCGAAATAATTACACCCATTAGCGTTAAAATCATAATAGCAAAAGGGTAGGCATAGCGTTCGTACTTAGTATTGAGAAAGCGTTCTACATTCCCAATGCCCCTTGCTTTCTGGTCATTAATAAAATTATTTAACTCATCGAAAGTCATTGTTTCTTCGAGCTTATAATTATTTTTAAAATACTTCGGGGTTATGTTTAATACAGTATCCATATCGCTGCCTTCCCACATCTTTTCCTCTCGCTCACCAATAAATTCGTGTACCTTGTATTTATCGATATGCCATTTATTTATAGTGGTATCCCAAGTGATTTTTTCTGCCCTTAGTTTAGAAAAAAGCTGGTGATCAGCAATTTTTTCCATAGTGAATTTATATCCGGTTTGATTTCGATTATTGTAGTATTCCATATAAATGTAGGTAGAGTCACCTGTACGGAAATGGATGTCTCTATCGTCAAAGTAGAAAGGATTTTTTAAATATTTTACTTGGAATGCGACTTGTACTTTTGCTGCATTGGGAATAATCCAACCTACCATAAAAAAAGTGAATATTCCCAAAATAAAAGCACCAACCATATAAGGGCTTATAAACCGCCTGAAACTAACACCTGAACTCAATATGGCAACTATTTCTGTGTGAGAAGCCATTCTGGCTGTCATAAATACTACTGAGATAAATACGGCAATAGGACTTAGGGTATTTGCCATGTTAGGGATATAGTTCAAATAGTATTCTTTAAAAATGAAGAGAATAGAGAGATCATGTTTTATAAAGTCATCCGACTTTTCGGTATAGTCCACCACTACAATTACCGAAATAAGGATAGCTACTACAAAAAAATAAGTTATAAAAAATTTTTGCAGAATATACCTGTCTAAAATCTTCATGTGTGTTTGTAATTATAAAGTAATGTGCAAAATAAGGCATCCTAAAGTGGATTTACCTTAATTTAACACATTTTATGAGCGAAGATTTCCGATTAATCAACAATCCCAATCTTTACAACATTGGTTTTTTTGTGTGCTTCGAAAGGCATACTAGCAGTATTGATAAATACATCCCCTTTCTGTAAATGCCCTTCTTTCATAAGTTTTTCTTGCATGTCTTGGAAAGTGGCATTAGTAGAATGTCTTTTATTATAAAAATACGCCCTTACTCCCCAAACTAAATTGAGTGTGGTTAATAAAGACTTGTTATCAGTAAAAGCAAAAATATCGGCTTCTGGTCTGTGTCTGGAAAGGTTAAATGCTGTATAGCCTGAATTGGTCATCGCTACTATCACTTTTGCACGGGTATCGCTTGCCATTTTACAAGAAGACTCTATTAGCACAGCACTGGGGAAATTTGAGTCATTTAAATCGGGTACATAATACTTGTTGTAAATATCTGCTGATGATTCAACCGCCCTTATAATTTTAGTCATGCTTTGGATAGTTTGTATCGGATATTTACCTGAAGCGGTTTCTGCACTCAACATTACAGCGTCAGCCCCATCCAAAACAGCATTGGCTACATCATTAGCCTCAGCTCTTGTTGGTCTTGGGTTTTCAATCATGCTTTCCATCATTTGTGTAGCAATAATTACTGGTCTTGCTTTTTCATTGCATTTTTTTACAATCATCTTTTGGTGCATGGGTACATCTTCCATCTGAATTTCAACTCCCAAATCTCCTCTGGCTACCATTAATGCATCAGATTCATGCACAATTTCATCTATATTTTTTATTGCTTCAGGCCTTTCAATTTTGGCAACTACTTTTGATGTTTTTCCCTCATCTTTTATGATTGATTTCAACTCTATAATATCACCGGGATTTCTTACAAAAGAAATAGCTACCCAATCAACTTCGTTTTTTAAGCCGAATGCCAAATCTTTACGATCTTTTTTGGTTAGGGAGGGTTCAGAAATATCTGTATCAGGTAAGTTCATTCCCTTTCTCGACTTGAGTATTCCACCAAAAACAACCTTAGTATGTACTTCTAAGCCTTCTACCTTAAATACTCTTAATTCAATATTTCCATCATCTATTAAAATAGTATCACCAGATTTAACATCTTTTGGTAATGAAGTATAGGTAGTACTTACCTTATCTTTATTACCTATCATTTCTTGTTCAACAGTCACTACAAAATCTTGCCCTTCTTTAATTTCTACACCATTGTTTTCAACAGCACCAATTCTAATTTTTGGTCCTTGTAAG
>JBCDJE010000307.1:0-5692 GCA_038748185.1 Bacteroidota bacterium | reverse complement strand
CTTTTGCCCAAGTGAGATTTTTTTGTAAGAAAGTAAATTCTTCTGTGGTAGGATAAGGTCTGTTTACATATTTCCACCAAGGGTAACTTCCTTCAAAAATCCAGGGCCATTTCTCTAAATAGATAACTTCACTACCTAAAAAAGAAAGGCTTTTCTTAATGCTTTTATCCAAAGTATCGACTAGGGTTAAAACAGCAATTATGGCAAAAATACCAATGGTTACACCCAAAAGTGATAGGATAGTACGAAGTAGATTTTCCCGTAATGCACTTACTGCAAATAAAAAACTTTCTCTAAAAAGTCGGATGAATAAAACCATAAAAGAAATATACCTTGCTATGTAAGTAAATATAATCCAATTTTATCATAATGTTTAACAAATTATTATCTTTGCACGCTATTTTATATGAGCGGTAATATTCCGTTTCACTTCATTTAATTACACTGCTTTATCATTCAATATGAAACTTTCTGCGTTCAGATTTGATCTTCCAAAAGAACTTATTGCCAAATATCCAACAGAGAACAGAGATGATTCTCGCTTAATGGTTCTTGATAGAAAGAAAAAAACTATTGAGCATAAGACCTTCAAAGATGTAGTACAATACTTTAATGAGGGTGATGTGATGGTTGTTAACGATACAATGGTTTTTCCGGCGAGACTATACGGAAATAAAGAAAAAACAGGGGCTAAAATCGAAGTATTTTTACTTAGAGAGCTCAATGTTGAATCTCATTTGTGGGATGTGTTGGTTGATCCTGCACGAAAAATAAGGGTTGGAAATAAATTATACTTTGGTGAAGGTGAGCTTGTAGCCGAAGTAATAGATAATACTACTTCAAGAGGTAGAACAATTCGCTTCCTTTTTGAAGGAGAAGATGAAGAATTCTATAGATTGATTGATACTTTAGGTGATACGCCACTACCAAAAGATTTAGAGCGGGAAGCAGAGCCGGATGATAAAGAGCGTTTCCAAACAATTTTCGCTAAGAATAAAGGAGCTGTCGCCGCACCAACTGCAGGACTTCACTTTACACCTCAGATCACGAAAAGACTAGAGATAAAAGGCGTAAAAATTGCTGACATCACCTTACATGTAGGCCTTGGTACTTTTAGAGAAGTTGATGTAGAAGATTTGACTAAGCATAAAATGGACTCTGAAAATTTTAAAGTACCAAGCGAAACAGTTGAAATTGTAAATAATGCGCTTGATAATAAAAAAAGGGTTTGCGCTATAGGAACTACTGTTATGCGTTCTTTAGAAGCCTCTGTTTCAGCGGCTGAATACCTAAAAGAAAATGAAGGATGGACAGATAAGTTTATTTTTCCCCAATACGATTTTAAAATATGTAGCGGTTTAATTACCAACTTTCATAAGCCTATGTCAACGCTATTAATGATGGCAGCAGCTTTTGGAGGTTATGATTTTGTGATGGAAGCGTATGAAACGGCCATTAAGGATAAGTACCGTTTCTTAGACTATGGTGACGCTATGATTATCATTTGATTTGTGAAATATAGTTAGGCAAAAAAGCAGGGCTTTCTATAAAGTGCTGCTTTTTTTGTGAGTGATTATTTGATATTTAAAACTTTTATGCTTATTTCTTCACTACCTGAATAGTTTAATGCGCGCTCAAAAATAAATACATGTTTTTGCAAAACATTCATTTAATGAACTTCAAGAACTACGAAATACTTGATTTAGAGTTTTCGAAGGATATTAATTGTGTGGTAGGACCAAATGGTATAGGCAAAACCAATCTCTTAGATGCAGTACACTATTTGTGCATGACCAAAAGTGCCTTTCCAGGAACTGAGCAAATGACTATTAAGCATGAAGAACAATTTTTTTTAAATAAAGGAAAAGTTATCGAAGAGGATGAGGAAGAATATCATATCCAGTGTTCCTATAAAAAAGGAGATAAAAAGTCTTTTCGACTTAATAAAAAGGAATACGGCAAGCTTAGTAAGCACATAGGTAAATTTCCCTGTGTACTCATGACACCCTACGATACCGATCTGGTGAGAGGAAACAGCGATAATAGAAGAAAATTTTTTGATAATACCATATCACAAACAGATGAGGCGTATTTAGAAGCTCTTATTCAACATAATCATTACCTAAAACAGCGTAATAATCTGCTAAAGCAATTTGCTGAAAAGAAGTTTATTGATAAAGCGCTTTTGGAGACCTACAATAGTTTTATGTCTCCTAGGGTAAATGAAATTTATGAAAAACGCCTGTATTTTTTAGAAGCTTTTTTCCCAATCTTTTTAGATTACTACACCCAGCTAGGTGAATCAAAAGAAGCAATGGTTATTCAATATGAATCTGTTCTTCGAGATATTGAATATGATCAGTTATTAGAAAGGAACTTACAAAAAGATTTAGCCTTGCAAAGAACTTCCGAAGGTATTCATCGAGACGATTTTCTATTTACCATGGGAGGTTTCCCACTAAAAAAAATAGGCTCACAAGGGCAACAAAAGTCTTATGTAATAGCTTTAAAACTTGCTCAATACACTTGGATAAGCGAAAATAAAAATAAAAGCGCCATATTACTACTCGACGATATTTTTGATAAATTAGATGATCAAAGAATTTCAAAGCTTTTAGCTATTTTAGCAAATGGAAAATTCGGACAGATTTTTATCACTGACGCGAGACCTGAGCGTTCTGAAAAGCTATTACGAGAGATTGGCAGAGAGGTAAGGTTTTTTGATATTGCTTCAATGTTAAGTAGTGCATAATTTAGTATATAGGTTATTTTCTTGAAATTTCTCAAATAGAAAAGCGATTCCTAGCTAAATAGATTTATACATTTTAATAATTGTAAAATAATTTGCTATGCCCCAAAAATATAGGTTTGTACCCAAAAAAAAGGCAAAGAAACCAGAAACACTACCAATAAAGGCAGCTATCCAATCTCTTTTTAAATCTTATCGCATAGACAGAAAATTTAACTATGCTACTATTATTAATTCTTGGGAAGATTTAATGGGTAAAACCATTGCTAGTCGTACTGGGAGAATCTTTATCAAAGAAGGAAAATTATTTGTTGAAATTTTCTCTGCACCGCTCAAGAATGATATGAAATTTTCAAAAACAAAAATTATTGATATAATCAACAACCATATAGGGGAAAAGATCATTCGTGATGTTGTTTTCCTTTAAAGTATAATTTCAGACTAGTTTCTTTTACAGTATATAAAATAATTGAAGATAACATGAATAATAATTATGTAATTATAATGGCAGGCGGAATAGGTAGTCGCTTCTGGCCTTTTAGTCGTAAGAAACACCCAAAACAGTTTCAAGATATTTTAGGGATAGGGAAAACACTGCTTCAACAAACTGCTGAGCGGTTTAAAGGTGTTTGTCCTGATGAAAATATCTATATTGTAACCAATGAAGATTATTACGATTTAGTCAAGCAGCAACTTCCTTTTATGACAGACGACCAGATTTTATTGGAGCCTGTGATGCGCAATACTGCCCCATGTATTGCTTATGCTAGCTATAAAATAGCTCAAAAAAATCCTGACGCAAACCTTATTATCTCTCCAGCCGATCATATTATTTTAAAGGAAGAAGATTTTAAAGAAAGTGTTAGGAAAGTACTTACTGAAACTGCTAAAAGCAATATACTAGCTACATTGGGTATCCAGCCAAGTAGACCTGATACAGGTTATGGCTATATTCAGGTATTAGAAGATGACAAAATTGGTGAGCTACAAAGGGTAAAAACTTTTACTGAAAAACCCAATGAACAATTGGCAAAGGAGTTTTTGGAAAGCGGGGATTTTGTTTGGAATTCGGGTATTTTTATTTGGAGTGCCAAAACTATTATTGATAATTTTGCCAAATATCAACCCGAAATAGCTCAGTTGTTTACCGATGTAAGCAATTCTTTTTACTCTGAAAAAGAGAAAGAAGCTATTAAACTTACCTATTACCAGTGTAAAAATATCTCTATTGATTATGGTATAATGGAAAATGCCGAAAAAGTATATGTTTTAAAAAGCGATTTTGGCTGGTCCGATCTTGGTACGTGGAAATCACTTTTTGAAGTTTCAGAGAAGAATACAGAAGATAATGTTTTACAAGGTAATATTATGGCTTATGAAACAAAAAATACCCTGATAAAAATGGGGTCTGATCGTCTTGCTTTAGTGCAAGGATTAGATAATTATATTGTTGCCGAAAATGATAATGTGTTATTGATTTGCCACAAAGACCAAGAGCAACGTATTAAGCAGTTTCTTAAGGAGGTAAAAGCAAATAAGGGAGAAGGATTTGATTGATTATTTAACGTTGAGGTGGCATCCATGCGACCTATTACATTATGACAGATGATGAAATAGAAATGTTTTACAATTCCGTGGAGTCTATTGATAATTTACTTGAGCAATTGACTCAACTGGAAGATGTATATCTTAGCGATAAGGTGTCTTTGAAGAATGTTAAAGATAAAGTCCAGATAACCATTGATTCTAATCCCTATCTTGTCGATCAAAATTACCTAACAGCGATCTTAACGGAATTTCGCCAACAGCAAGGTCAAGATCACGTCAATGAAAGCTCTTCAGATCGATTTGACAAGAGCTCGGATTTAGAGAATATTGGAAATAATAGTTACTATGCCCACAACGAGTTGCTAACTAATATGTCGTGGGCGAGACAAGCATCAGGAGGAGAAGGTTTCTATCGAAGAAAAATCAATGAAATGGTAAAACTTCTTAAAGCTGGAAAAACACTGGTAACGGATAAAAAAACATATAAAAGTATTAGCGAATTTATTGTTGACTTCAAAGTACCTGAATAAGTATTCGTATCTCTTAACGATTAGCTGAAAAAGACGAAACAGATACCAACAAATGCTAAGAAGCAATGGGGTTTTATCAGTTAAGATATTTTAGTGGAGATTGGAAAATCCAGTATAAGAAATAAATTTAAAACAAGGTATAGCTATTTGTGCAGGGAAAGGTCAGTACTTTCTAATGCCAACTCATCATAGCCAGACGTTAAAAAATACAGAGAGACAGTTAATAGATTCAACAATAGACTGCCTTTTTATTTATGAATATTGTAAATAAATACAACAAGTAATACAATTAGAATCAGCACATTTAAAGCGGTTTTAACACCACCAGGGTTAAAATCGTAGGTAAGTTGCTGATTTCTGGCTTTCTCAGCCTTTGGTTTTGGTTCTTCATTTATCACCAAAATGGGAGTATTAATTTCAATACTATCTTCTATAGATTTCTCAAGAGCATCACCAACTTCATGAGCCATTTCCTGATCTTTATTTTGTAAAATATTGTCCTTCTCAGCAATGATTTTTTCTACCATGCTGGGATAAAGCTTTAAGCGTTGATTAGGATAAATTTTATCAGGACTTTCTAAATTATTCCAATCAACCAGTTGTTTTGAATTGATATTATATTTAGCTGCAATACCTGAAATAATTTCACCATTTTTTACAGTATGAATGCTATCTTTTGGAAAAACTTCAAGGCGTAAAGTATCTTCTAAAATAGGTTTTTTCCAAACTATTAATTGTTGCCCTGTTTTAATATAAGTATTTTCCAGAGCATTCCAAGCTTGGAGTGTATCTATCGAAATGCTAAATTGCTTTGAAAGACTATACAAAGTCTCTCCTTTATTCACCGTATGAATACTGTCTTGTT
>JBCDJE010000306.1:0-5720 GCA_038748185.1 Bacteroidota bacterium | reverse complement strand
ATTCTCTCTTGCTCTATACATTATAATATTTTGTAACAACATTAAATTTTACATTTTCTTAGTTTAGTTGCTTACAACAGTTTTACAAAGACAATAAAAATTTTAACTTGCACAACTGCTTTTTAAAAAACTGAAACTATGGAAGCTAAAATCAATCGGAAAGAATTTTTACAATACTCGGGAAAAGCTATAGCAGCAGGCTTTTTATCTCCTTTATATTTAAATGCCTGTGCAACACCAGTAGGTGAAAATAGAATTGAAGGTAAAATGAAAAAAAGCCTGAAGTTTGGTATGATTAAGGAAGATTTATCAGTGCTTGATAAATTTAAGTTGCTTAAAGATTTAGGTTTTGATGGTGTTGAATTAGATAGCCCTAACGATTTATCAGAAAAAGAAATTTTAGCTGCCAGAGATCAAACCGGATTAGAGATTCCAGGTGTAGTAAATTCATTACATTGGAAAGCTCCCCTTTCTGATCCGGATTCAGCTGTACGAGAGAAATGCGTTGAGTCTATGAAATCTGCCTTAACAGATTGTAAAAAGTACGGAGGAACGACAGTGCTGTTAGTTCCAGCAGTTGTTAATGAAACGGTTTCTTATGAAGAGGCCTATAAACGTTCGCAAGAAGAAATACGAAAATTGTTACCTACTGCAGAAGAAACTGGGGTAAAGATTGCTATTGAAAATGTTTGGAATAATTTTTTACTCAGCCCTTTGGAAGCAGCCAATTATATCGATGAATTTGAAAGCGACATGATAGGGTGGTATTTTGATGTAGGTAATATAGTGAGGTACGGGTGGCCAGAACAATGGATACGTATTTTAGGCAAGCGCATTATTAAGGTTGATGTAAAAGAGTACAGTAGGAAGTTAGCAAATGAGGAAGGGGTATGGGAGGGTTTTAAGTCCGAGTTGCTTGAAGGCGATTGTAACTGGCAAAAAGTAATGGAAGCACTATATGAAGTAGGTTATGTGGGTTGGGGTTCTGCCGAAATACCGGGTGGCGATCGAAAACGATTAGCAAAAATTGCTGAGCTTATGGATAAAATTTACACTTACTACCCTGCTTCGTAGGTTAATAACTAACTTTTATGAACAGACGATTGATGATCTTGTTGATTTATGTCTTACAAGCCATTTCTTATTGGAAACCACTTATGTTTATAAGCGTTTTTCTGCTAATCTTCTTATACCCAAACAGGGTATAGTTTTTTTTCAGAGATCATAAGAACCTCTATTATATACATCTTTTGCCCTCTTTTGTTAGGAAGGATATTGCCAAGGTGCACGATAGGCTCTTTTTAATAGTTTATTGGCTTCTGAATCACCTGTAATTATATCTTTACTTCCATCCCAAATAATACTTCTACCTAATTTATAAGATAACATACCTAAAAGACTCATGTTAGTGGCGTAGTGCCCTTCTTGAATGTCAGCAACAGGCGTAGTGCCTTTTTTTATTGCTTGTAAAAAATCAGTCCACAGCTCAGGAATATTTTGCCCATCGGGTTCTCGAAGTTGATGATCTACATGGATGATTTCCTTATTTTTATCATTAGGATAAAACGTCCATCCATCCATCCATCCCATGTGGAATACTCCTTTTGTTCCATAAAAATACACACCAATATTATGATTTTCAGTAGGATTTCCGCCAAAAAGTCGATGTTCCCAGGTAGCAGTAAAAGACTCAAACTCAAAAGAAATTATTTGGTGATCAGGAGCATCAGTATTATCATTTCTAACGGCTCTTCCTCCAGTTGAGTGAACTTTTTTAGGATATTTCTCCTCAGTCCACCATAGGATTTGGTCAAACCAATGTACGCCCCAATCGCCAGCTAATCCATTGGCAAAATTAAGGAAATATCTAAATCCTTTAGGATGAATAGCTGGATTATAAGGAACGAGTTCTGCCGGTCCACACCACATATCCCAATCCAATCCTTCAGGTGGTTTTTCATCGGGTATTCTTTTCCAATTCCCTCGCTTATAATGCACAAATGATCTTACCATCCCTATTTCACCTACTTTCCCGGATTTTAAAAATTCCATACCTGAAATATTATGAGGAGATATATGTCGATGTAATCCCACCTGTACCACTTTTCCGTTATCACGAGCAGCTTTAACCATTGCAATCCCTTCGCCAATAGTATGACCAATAGGTTTTTCTACATATACATGCGCACCTGCTTTAATAGCGTCTATGGTGATAAGTGGGTGCCAATGGTCGGGTGTTGCTACAATTACAATCTCAGGTTTTTCTTTTTGAAGTAATTCTCTATAGTCATTAAATACCTTTGGTCTATCATCACAAAGCTTATTCACTTCTGCTAAGGCACTATCTAAATGTCGTTTATCAACATCACAAAGGGCAACCACTTTTGATTCTCCCGCAGCAATAGCACATCGCAAAATGTTCATGCCCCACCATCCACTCCCAATAAGAGCTGTTTTATATTTTTTTGCACGAGAAGCAAGACCTGAAAGTGGCAACGCAGAAAAGGCCAAACTAGCAGCCATTGATGATTTTTTTACAAAAGCCCTTCTTTCCATAAATGAAAACTAAATTTAGAATAGATGATTTTTGATGTTTTTAAAGCATATGTATGAAAATTCAAATTACAAAGAAGTATCCTTTTTCCAACATATACCTCGATGAATGTAGACTTTTGTATACCAGCTAAGCTAAAAAATTATAATATAATATGAATAGTTGATACACCTAGAGTTTGGGTGATGAACCTATGCTTAATTCTCAATAGAAATTAACTCTACATCAAAAACAAGTGTAGCATAAGGTGGGATGTCATTGCCAGCTCCTCTTTCACCATAAGCTAAATTATAAGGGATGGCAAGTTTCCATTTTGAACCAACATTCATTAATTGTAATGCTTCTGTCCAACCAGCTATTACCCCTTGTACAGATAGTATGATAGGTTCTCCTCTTTCATAAGAACTGTCGAATATAGTACCATCGGTTAACATGCCTTGGTAGTGCACTTTTACTTGAGAGTTAGCAGTAGGCTTTTCTCCGTTTCCAGCTGTAATTATTTCGTATTGTAAGCCGCTAGGAAGGGTTGTTACACCCTCTTTTTCTGCATTTTCTTTTAAAAATAGCTCTCCATCAGCTTTTAAGACAGCTGAACGTTTTTCTGTTATTTCAGTAATAAATGTTTTTATCATTGCACCTGCTTCCATGGCATCCATTTTTTTTGTGCCGTTTTTTACATCATGAAAAGCACGTTGGAAGGTAGGAACATGTAAAGAGTCAATAAAGCCTTGTTGCTCAATATTCATAGCAATATTCATAGCTAAAGCATAACTTACTTGGTGCATAGCAATGCTAAAATCGGTATTCTCTTTTGCAAGACTATCTTTTAAGCTTTTAAGTGTTTTTTCTGTATCAGCTATTTGTTGTTCTAATGTTGCTACTTGAACTTTAAGCTCTTTTTTAGATTGTGCTTGAACAAAAGGAAAGGTGAATAGTAATAAAAAGAAAGGATGAAAGAATCTAAAGATGTTTAAATGCATTGTAAAAGAATTAAGAATTTAAGTTTTTTCTGCTAATATAAAGTGAACAAGTCTTTAATGACACATTAGTATTGTAATAATTACTTCATGAATAGATAGAAATTTTTTAAGAAAGTCGTTAAGTAATTGATAAATTTTGAAAGAAAAATTAATGATTTTGCAATTTTCTTATAAAAAATCAATGTATTTTATTTGATACATCGAAAATTAATGTATATTTGTCCTCGATCTAAGTATTATTACTTATTTCTACTTACCAATTTCTACTATACTTTTCCATCAAGACAACACATTCCTTAATTAACTGAGTAAATATTTATTCATTTACATTTCTTGTTTCTTACAATTGAGAGACATATTGTGGTATATTTCTTAAACTTTATTATGGAAAACTTCTTTACTGGAACATTATTGACTTCACTCAGCGTATCAGATACACTGTTGTTAGCTGAAGCTGTTAGTACAGCCAAAGTTGCAGGAACAACTGACGCAAATGCAGTTGACATGGCCAATCAAATTTCTGCACTAGCATTAACGGCCAATAATATTTGGATGATGGTTTCAACAGCATTGGTTTTTATCATGCACCTTGGTTTCGCCGGAGTTGAAGCAGGATTTACGCAGGCAAAAAATACAGTGAATATTTTATTTAAAAATACGCTCACACCTGCAATAGGATTAATTACATATGCATTATTTGGTTTTAACCTTATGTATCCTGGTTTCGAAACGCCTGGATGGCTTGCATTTGCAGGTTTTGGCTTGCCTGCACCGATAGTAGATGGCAGCCTTGACTTGAGCTATAATGCCGGATATACTTACTGGACAGATTTTCTTTTCCAAGCGATGTTTGCTGCCACTGCTGCTACCATTGTTTCTTGTGCTGTAGCAGAAAGGATAAAAATATCGGCCTATTTTATTTTTACTGTATTTTTTGTAGGTATCGTCTATCCAATTATTGGAAGTTGGAAATGGGGTGGTGGAGCACTTGACGATATGGGTTTCTATGATTTTGCTGGTTCTACCCTAGTGCACTCTGTAGGTGGATGGGGGGCATTAGCCGGAATAATTATTTTAGGACCA
The DNA here is from genome assembly GCA_038748185.1 of Bacteroidota bacterium. Lineage (GTDB taxonomy): Bacteria > Bacteroidota > Bacteroidia > Cytophagales > Flammeovirgaceae > Chondrinema. The sequence goes on along the minus strand of JBCDJE010000306.1, from coordinate 1,103 downwards.
CGTCTTGGAAAATATATTGACGGAAAAGTAAATGATTTTCCGGGTTCTAGTGTGCCTCTAGCAGTAATAGGTGTATTTTTACTATGGTTAGGCTGGTTTGGTTTTAATGGTGGCTCTGTTTTATCTGCCGATCCTGCAACTGTTTCATTGGTATTGGTAACAACGTCTTTGGCAGCAGCAGCAGGTGCAGTATGAGGCACTTTTGCCGGATATGTTGCTTTTAGAAGACTTGACTTAGGAATGGCTTTAAATGGTATTTTAGCAGGTTTAGTTGGAATTACTGCAGGTGCCGATCAAATGGGATTTATTGATGCTATTATTATTGGGCTGATTAGTGGCGGTTTAGTCGTTGCTTCAGCAGTTACTTTAGATAAATTAAAACTTGACGATTGCGTTGGAGCTGTTTCAGTACATTTAACTTGTGGTGTTTTTGGAACATTGGCAGTTGGTATTTTTGGTGCAATGGCTAGTTGGGATCAATTTCTAACACAACTTATCTCGGTATTAATTTGTGGTGCAGCAGCGTTTGGTTCTGCTCTTATCATCTTTTTTGTTACTGATAAAATCTTTGGCTTAAGAGTTACCCCTGAACATGAGAAGGAAGGACTTGATAGCCATGAACACGGCATTAGAGGTTATACCATTGTATTCGATGAATGATTTGATACCTGTGTGGTAATCTTTGGAACGGGAGATAAATTTTATCTCTTGTTCCTTCAAAAATTAGTCTTCATAATAATGTGTACAACGCTTCTGAAAGATTTCTATATCTTTTACTTTTCTATCTTATACACTTTTCTACAGCTATATTTCAAATATTTGTTTTCTTATTCAAAGAAAAGACACCTCTGATTTTATATTTTGTTGTACATATCAACAGGAAGACTTATGCACAGTAATTCATTTATTAATACAATCTGCAGTTATTTTAAATAATAATTCAAACCTATTTTAACACTATTATAATATGTATATATCACTTTACTCAAATTGATTTTCATTTGTTTAGAGGTTTATCTTATACATGTAACACAAGCACTATCGAAGTCTTTGTAAGTAATACTTTCAGGAAAAATATGCTTTCCTAAAGCTAATTATTACTT
>JBCDJE010000305.1:0-5722 GCA_038748185.1 Bacteroidota bacterium | reverse complement strand
TTTCGTTAAAAGTACCATTGATACTGGCTATAGCAACGTAACCAAGATATAAGAAGTAAAATAAGATAATACCTAATTGTATTTTTACTGCTAATGCAAGAGAGCCACTTATTTTAATACCTTTTTTCGCTAAAGCTGCAATCATAAAAATGGGTATAGGTATAACGATAAGAAATGAGATAGATAACCAAATAGGAACACCTTCAATAAAAGCAATCATATTATTCAATCTTTTTCTTGCGTAATTTCTTTTCTTATCCTACTTAAAGAGGTATCGGTGATACCCAGATAAGTAGCTATATGCTTTAACGGTACATTGAGCGCTATATCTGGCTTATCGTTCATAAGCTGTTTATAGCGATCTTTCGCTTGTTCTGTCACCATAGAAACAGTATGGTTTTTGAGACCAAAATAATCATTCACCAATTTTGTCCTACCCACTTCTCTGAAAGCTTCTATGCTAAAAAGCTTCATAAAATCGGCAAAGTTTATCTTCCAACAAATACATGAGGTAAGGGCTTGAATATCTTCTCTCGCTGGTGTCTTCAAAAAATATGAATGCCAATCTATCACTATATCGTGCTTTGAGTAGAATTTTGAAGTAATATCATTCCCTTCAAGATCAATAGCATAAGATCGAACAAACCCTCCTTCGAGGAAAAAATAATAATTCGCTACCTTGCCAATACGCATCAAAAAATCATTTTTGTTAAACACTACTCTTTTAAATTGTGATAAAACCAGCGTTAGTTCATCCTCAGAGAAGTTTTCAGGTTTAAATATTTCTTTTAGAAATGAATAATCGGTCATTTGTTAGCAATCTTCAGTTAAAATTTAGCTACTAATGTACTACTGGTAAAAATACAAGAGATTTTTTACCTTATTTACATCAGCAATATTATTACATCGAAAATATAATTTACCAAAGGGGTACAAGCCACCGTTTCCAGAAGCAATTACTTTTTGGCTTGTACTCAAATAGCATAAAATAAGTTTCACAGGAGTTTAATTATCCAATATAAATTCTCTAAACAAAAAAATAGTATTCTCATCTCTTTATCTAATTTCCCTTTTTCAATGCCTTAATTCAGCTGATAGAATCAATCCTACTACTTACTTTTTTGGAGAAATATGTTATATTTATCTTTAAAAAATCAGGGTGAAAATGGAAACAATTATCAATTATTTCTCAAACATGCCAACCCAGCATCGAACACTATTACTAGTTGGTGGGCTTACTTTTTTTTGGCTACTTGAAAGTGCATTGCCTTTATTTAAATTAAAATATAACAAATGGCAGCATGCCTTAATCAATATCTTTTTCACCCTCACTACGGTAGTTATCAATTTTGCTTTGGCGTTTATTTTGGTAATATCGAGCGATTGGGTGATTGCTAATAATTTTGGGATTATTCAATGGATTGCCATGCCTACTTGGTTATATGCTATTATAGGTTTATGCTTACTCGACCTAGTTGGTGCATGGTTTGTTCATTTTGTAGAACATCGTGTGAAGTGGATGTGGAAATTTCATCTTATACATCACACTGACCAAAATGTTGATACAACTACTGCTAACAGGCATCATCCCGGGGAGAGTATATTTCGCTTTGTATTCACCACAGCAGCAGTTTTTATAGTAGGTGCGCCTATGTGGATGGTTTTCCTATATCAAACACTCTCATTAGTTTTTACCCAATTTAACCATTCTAACATTGTTATGCCTAATTGGCTTGATAATGCTTTAGCATTGATAATTTGTTCACCTAATATGCACCGTGTACACCATCATTACCGTATGCCGTATACCGATAGTAACTTTGGTAATATTTTTTCTTTTTGGGATAGAATTTTTGGCACATATCGCAAAGCTGATAATACAAAGCTAAAATATGGAGTAGATACTTATATGGAACACAAAGAAGCAAACGATTTAGCTACATTATTGAAAATTCCATTTAAGAAATATAGAGAAACACCAAAGTATGATAAGGAAGAAATATTATAAATGACTATTTAAAAGTAGTATTACACTTTCAAACACTTCAAAAGTTAATTATATGATCTCTCTAATAACTTTTCTTTTACCACTTTTTTTCACTTTCAATATTATTCCGATGCAAGACCAAAGTAAAAAGACCTTAACAGCAGGAGAAGTAGTGGAAAGGATAAAAACAAATGTAAACTGCAACTGGCGAAAGGAAACAGTTGATACTTACAAATCGGGGAATGCCCAAAGTGAAATTACCGGTATAGCTACTACCTTTATGGCAACTTTAAAAGTATTGAAAGAAGCTAAGATACAAGGTTGTAATATGATCATTACCCATGAACCTACTTTTTACAATCACCTTGACGATAAAAATCCTTTAAAAAATGATCCGGTACAACTTGCCAAGTTAAGATTTATCGAGGAAAATAATATGGTAGTATTTCGATTTCATGACCATTGGCATGAAACACAACCTGATGGGATTTACTTGGGTGTTATTGATGCTTTTGGTTGGAAACATTATCAACAGGGAGAAGAACCTATTTTTAAAATCCCTACAACAAATGTATCGAAATTAGCAAAAGATATAGCCGATAAATTTAAAACTAATACTGTTAGGGTCGTTGGCGATCCTACTATGAAAGTGACAACTGTAGGTATGGTTCTAGGTGCTGCCGGTTCAAACAGCCAAATTGCCATGTTGAATGAAAAAGAAATTGAAGTAGCGATTGTTGGAGAGAGTCGTGAATGGGAAACGGTAGAATATGTAAGAGATGCCAATGAACTCGGTATGAGCAAGGCATTAATAGTAATGGGACATGCCGATTCTGAAGAAGCAGGTATGGTTTATTGTGCCGAATGGTTAAAAGGTTTCGTGAAAGAAGTGCCTGTAAAATTCATTGCTGCGGGTAATCCACTTTGGGGGGTGGAGTAATTTTTTAATGTGTGATTTCTTTAAATTCCAATAGTCTGAAAGTTTATAAAAAGGGTGAAGTAGTAATTTTAGCATAATTAATCAATTCTTTGTAGAGGGGATTATTTATTGTAGGCTTGCGGCAAATTTCAAATCCGTCAATAAATTTACCCAACAAATATGTATTGAAATATTGTGTTTTAATGTCTTGTACAGAAAATGATTTTCGATTATTTATCAGTCAGCTTATATAGTGTACAAGTTTGGCAATGGAAAGAACCGTAAGACTGAAATTTAAAAAGCTGCCCTAGTAAAATCGCACCAAATTTAGGTGCAACGCCAAAAGTACCCTACCAGTACCTTTACCTGACTCAGTTGACTTGTTATGTCTTGAAAACCAATGAGTTATGATATTTTCATAAGTTTTAATACCACCTAGAAATACTCTTACAGGCAATAATCCATTTATTGTAAGTAATATTTAGGAAATTAGTTCTGATAATCACCAAATTACATCTGAACAACTCTATTACTTTTAAGTAAGAAAACCTTTGAAACTGCTATCATAGGATTGCTGGAAAGCATCAACTCAGAGGAATCCTTTGAAAAGTTTCCAACTGGGTCTGATAGTCTATTCTCACTCAAGTTTCAATCATTCGAAAAATCTAAAATCTTGGCATGATGATGGATATTCAAAACTTAATTAGCGGATTCTTTGATGAATAGGCATTATACAAATCATCTGTAGCTTACAATAATTTTTTTGATTAATTAGGTTTGTTATTTCACATTAAATAAAACTGTAATTTATATTGCTTCAGTTTTTTCCTAAACCATTTCACTTTCAGCATATTTCTATTTGATCAATATACTTGGAGACTATCTTCATATTTTGCCGCATTAAAGCAGTATAAATTAGCTGGCCTGTGTGAAACATTGATTTCCATCTCGTTTAATTTTTCGATATATGGCAGTTTTTGTATTTTCTTTCTGAAATTTCTATTGTCTATCTTCATATCATACAGTGCTTCATAAAATTTTTGTAATTGATTTAAAGGAAATTTTTTAGGTAACAAGTGATAAACTACCGGTTCTAACCTAACAAGATCTTTAATTCGCTCAATGGTAGCCAATACTTTCTCTCCATGATCGAAGGGCAGTTTAGGTAATTCTTTAAAGTAATACCATTTTGTGGGTTGCTTGCTATCGGTCACACTTACATCTTTGTACTTTATTAAAGCGTAATAAGCTACTGATGCTATCCTATTTAAGCTAGAAGCGTCTGTAAGGCTATATGCTTTTAATTGCCTTAAAAATACACGCGCCAATCCTGTCTCTTTCAGTAATATAGTCTTGGCTGTATCTTCAAATGTCTCCGTTTTTTTTACAAAGCCACCTGGTAATGCCCACTGTCCCTTTTCAGGCTCGTTGACTCTTTTTGTAAAAAGTACTTTTAAGCGATTTTCCTGACTATCATACCCTACAATTACACAATCTACTGCAATATTGAAGTTCATATTTGTGTTTACGTATTTATTACGTTAAGTTTGTTTCAATAATTAAAATCGAAAATAAATATATGAAATGAGCATGAATTTTAAACAAATGAAAAATAGACAAGTTATTATGGATCACGATGGTTCAGCTGATGATTTTCTTTCATTAGTTTTACTGCTAACCATGCCTCATATTAATACTTTAGGCATCACCATAACACCTGCCGATTGCTATATTGAAAATGCTTTGGCAACTACACTCAAAATCCTTGCAAAAGCGAAAAAACCTGATATTAAAATAGGTATTGGTAATTTTCATGGTATTAATGCCTTTCCTGCTGATTGGCGTGCTAAACCTAAAATGTTAAATGCACTACCTAGCCTAATCGGCATAGAAGTTCCTGCTGATGTTACTGCATTCAAGCCTGCTAACGATCTAATAGAAGAGCAACTATTAAATGCACTTAGTCCTATTACTATTTTAATGACAGGTCCTTGTTCTAATTTGGTACATGCATTAGAAAGAAACTCAAAAATTGCTAATAATATTGAAGAGGTTGTTTGGATGGGTGGTGCGTTTGATGTGCCAGGAAATGTTTTAACTTACAATCATGACGGCACTGCCGAATGGAATGTCTTTTGGGATCCCGTATCAGCTCATTCACTTTTGAAGTATGATATCCCCATTACTTTTATTCCATTAGATGTAACGAATGATGTACCTGTATCCATAGATTTTCTAAAAAGATTAGCTAATCAATCTCATCATTTTTGGTCGAATTTGGCAGGTACGTTTTGGGCTACTACACTCGATACCATTCCTGCTTATGAATACACGTATTTTATGTGGGATGTTTTGGCAACTAGTTATTTATATTTACAAGAAGCATTTACCCTAGAAGAAAGAGAGATTGATATAGTACCTAAAGGTGCTTCAGCAGGAAAAACGTATTGGAAGAAAGGCTCGGGACATTTCGTAAAAGTGGCTAAAAAAGTTGATAAACGTTTGTTTTATAGCTATTTACTAGAAGCTTTTTCTACTGATTTATGAATAACTAGTTTAACCATAAAAAACTGAATTATCTTAAATCTATCTCTTTTCATTAAAGCAATCCAATTCTGTTTTATGCTTATTGTGGTAGTTCATAAAATCATTTATATTTTCTATGAGTTCTTCTTCGCTATCATTTGGATAATTCATACTAGCATCTAACCCACCCAAATCGATAAATTCAGTCCCATTGGCTATTTCGGAGGGACTGTGCCACTCATTTCGGAGTAATGGTGCCACTTTGTAAGATGCTATAAAGTTAATGAAAG
>JBCDJE010000304.1:0-5735 GCA_038748185.1 Bacteroidota bacterium | reverse complement strand
GTGTATTAGTGAAGGGCGGGGTTAAAAATAGATTAGGGGTAATCATATTAAGTAAGGATACGAAAGGTATTTTATCTTTCTGATTCGCGTACTGTTACCCGTTCTTCCTAATATGCATAATTTCCTTAAGTTCCCAATCTATTACCAAGCCACCTGCAATCCCTTGAGCTACTTTTTTACCATAAAGTAATTCTGCTAAATATAAGGCGGCATCATACGATTTTGCTCCACCTGCCGAAGTAATCGCTTTGCCATCGTGTACAAAACTTACATTTTCATGTACTTTTAATTGGGGGAAAGTCTGCCTAAATTTAGGGGTATCACTTGGAAAAGTAATGCATTCCAGCCCATTGAGAAGACCTGCTTGTGCCAGCATAAAAGCCCCATCGCATAGCGACATAATGAAATCAGCCTTCTCTCCTTTTTCTTTGATGAAAGCAATAAGTGTTTTATCTTCTAAGTCAGTATCCATATTGTGTTCGGCACTGGGAACAATGAGAATATCAATTTTAGGTGTATTCTCAAAACTATAATCGGGAATGATCTTAATTTTCTCAAAAGTGGTAATAGGTTCAAGGCTTGGAGACACAATAAAAGTGTTTAGTGCCGGCTCAGTATGAAAAATACTATGTTGTAGTATATCGAAAGGTGCCATTAATTCTGAATTATATACACCATCTATTGCTAGAAAACCAACATTCAAAACACGATTAGGCTTAAGCGGAGTGATATTGAAGGTATCTTTAGTTTCGGAAAGCTTCCATAGTTCACTTACATTATTTTTATTACATGCAAAAAGCATTAATGTAAAAAAGCTTAATAAAAATATTCTCATAATGCTTTAATAAGTAGGAGTACAACTATATTCGATACTTTTATCACCTCATTGATCGAAAATTAATTTATGCTTTCAAAGTGAAGTCGATTTCCAAGTGGCTTGGAAAGCTGTATTTGGTGAAGTTATTGAGTTGAGATATACCTTGGCTATACGACTTCACGACCCAACAAAAAAACAGAAGCATTTAGTATCCATCTCCACATGGAAAATCTATCTAAGTCATTTGTGCTGATTATATATAATTAGTTATTTACTGTATCTTAAAAAATCTCTGTGGTACACATTTTACAATCCTTCTTTAAAATGTACCCAACCTTGTGCTTCAACTTCTATGAATTGCTCTGCACGAGTTTGTAGTTTTATTCCATCAATGCTTTTTTCCATATATCCTATAAAACTAATGTCTTTATGGTTTTTTATTTTCTCGTAATCTTGTTGAGAGATGGTAAAGAGTAATTCATAATCTTCGCCACCATTCAACATACATGTAGTGGGAGAGAGGTTTTCAAACTCCGAAGTCAGCGTTTCTAACATTGCCCTTTCGGTAGGTAGCTTGTCTTCGAAAATAACAGCACCTAACTTTGAGCTTTTTGAAATGTGCATAAGCTCAGAAGCCAAACCATCTGAAATATCGATCATAGCTGTAGGGATAATGTTCTGCTCTCGTAGTTCATAAACCACATCCATCCTTGCTTCAGGTTTAAGTTGACGCATGACTACATATTCAAAATTATCGAGTTGAGGTTGCATATTGGGATTACTCAAATATTCTTGTTTTTCCCGCTCTAATATTTGTAAGCCTACATAGGCGCCTCCTAAATCGCCGGTTACACAGATAATGTCTTTGTCTTTAGCTGTATTTCGGTAAGTAATTTCTTCCCTTTTTGCTTCTCCAATAGCAGTAATTGAGATCACAAGCCCTAATTTCGAAGCAGTAGTGTCACCACCGACTAAATCGACCTTATATTGCTCACAGGCTGCATAAATACCTTCATAAAATGCATCGATGGCTTCTTTAGAAAAACGATTACTCATACCAACATTTACCGTAATCTGTTTGGGAATAGCATTCATCGCTGCTATATCAGAAATATTTACGATCACTGCTTTGTAACCCAAATGCTTTAAAGGCATATAACTTAAGTCGAAGTGAACTCCTTCAAGCAACATGTCGGTAGTAATTATCTTTACATGACTACCTGCCTCTATCACAGCTGCATCGTCACCAATACCCTTAATTGTACCGGAATGATAGGTTTTTGCTTGCTCTTGGATTTGTTTAATTAAACCAAATTCTCCAATATCACTTAGCTCTGTTCTTTTCATTATATTGATTTTAATGCATTTAGAATAGTATTTGTTAATAAAGTGTAACGAATACAATAAATAGCAACCTGTTGTATTATTTTGAGTTTAACAATACTATCCTAGCTATGCTTAGGAATTAATTATAGAAGAAAGATTTACTGAAATAAAAAATGAAACTTAGATTTTTTTTACTTACTACAGTTATTATTGCTTTTCTTTTCTCATCGTGTGCTAAGCCTGAGTGTCAAACCCGACAAGCAAAGCTAAAAAGAAAATATTACCACAGCTTACAATACCGGTAATAATTTGTAGTTGCCAAATTTTCAGCACTTATAATGTGCTGTTATTTGTCTTCCATTTTATGTTAAGCTGTTAGATAATTAGTACTTAGCAAACCATTCTATACAAGAAGCTTTCAATATTTGGAAGGACTGTTCAAATAGGAATTTACTAAAATACAATTTAACCGACTCGTTAATCAGTGTTAAAACCCAAAAGCACGGGGTGGAAAGCATTATCAAAAATTATTTTATCTCCAATCCAACTTCCTAGACAACTCATGTTACGAAAAAACGTCTCTTAGACTAGTCAAAATTAATTTTTCATAAAGTGTTGTTACAAAAAACGAAAAGTCTAAGTAAATTCAATTCCCCCAAGTATTTAGAAGCATTACTCATTACTATTACCAGTTATTATTTTTTTGCTATTAGTGAAGGAAGTGTTTTTTATTTTAATTGGACGCGTATCGACCTTATCAACGCACTTTTTACCCTTTGGATGGTAGTAAGTAGTTGGGTTTTATTTAAGAGGTTAAATCGGGTTTTGGGAAAGAAAAAGTTGGGAAGCTTTGTTTTGCCTGCTGTGCTTCAAGCAATCATTTCTATTATATTTTTGGGAGCATATACACTGCTTTCCAATTGGTTATACATTGAAGTTTTGTGGGAAGAACACCTTGGAAATACCCTTTTTTTTAACCTGGTTTTCCCCATGGCACTCATTACTTTTACCATATGGAATATTGGTTTTTATATTTTTAATAGCTACAAAAACTTACTTAGAGCACAGGAGAATAAAACAGAGGAAGCTCTAAAACAATTAATCATCAAAATAGGGAAAAAGAATATAGTAGTACCTATAGATAATATTGCCTATTTTAAAACGCATGAGAGGCATGTGTATGCCTGTACCTATAATGCACAAAAGTATTTGGTTGATAATTATCTTAACGCTTTGGAACAACAATTAGATGGACAACAATTTTTTAGGTTAAACAGACAAATGCTTATTGCTAAGCAAGCTGTTTTAAATTATCAGACTGACGAAAACCAAAAGTTAAAAGTATTTTTCATGCAAGTAAATGGCTTTGAAGATACTGCTATAGTAAGTAGATACAAAGCGCCTGAATTTAAAGCTTGGCTCAAAACTTAATGAATAATAAGGTAATTCAAACATCATTTTAATACCATTCAGCTTTTTAGTAGAGAAATAGCTTAAAATTCATTCCTTAAGCAGTTTTTTTGGAACAATCATCGGTAAGAAATTTTCAAGAAAAACTGCAAAGAGAGTATGAAATCAGTTCTATTATTGCTTTTACTATTTATTTCTGTAAGGGCAAGATCCCAATCTGTTTGGGAAGAGAGAATAGAGTTTATAGAAGCAGGTTTGTTTATCCACTCCATAAGCATACCTTTTAAAGCTAGTAATGGATTCCTAAAGTTAAATCGCTTACCCGGTCTGCGTGTTGGCGCAAGTATACCGATCAATGATAATAAATTAGGTTTGGCATATAGACCATCTTTGTCATTTTATCATCAGAAAAAATTGCATTATGGCTGGCATTTTAACAACCAATTTGCTTTAAGTTATCTTAAGCATAAACAGTTCTCGCCTGAAGCATTAGCAGGTATTGGCTATTTACACACCTTTGAAGATGCTGCTTTATATAAAATAGATAAGGGTAAAGTCAATCAGAAGCGCGATTGGGGGAGAGCACAATTTACCATTTCTCTCGGGTTGGGCATAGGCTGGCGTTTTTCCAAAACTTCACAATGGGCTGCATTTGCGCAGCATGAAGTGTTATTACAGTGGCCGTTCGCTACAAAAGGAGAAGTCGCATTTATAGTACATAACAGGACACACATAGGTTTGAGAAAGTTTATTGGCGCTAACACATTAAATGATTAAACTAAAATTTCAGAAAACAATGAAGCGATATATTTTCCTAATAATTGGTTTATCTTTTTTTTCCTGCATGGAAGAACCCACAACTATTTATAACTATACACCTTGCGGTTCTACCAAATTGGTAAATAGCCATTTGAAAAGTGAGTCTTTACAAGTGTTATTAGAGGAAACTGCGTTAGCAAATTTACCCGGTGTAAGTTTGGTGGTAGAAAATAGTACAAAGGGTAGTTTTTATGGGACAGCCGGAAAAGCTGATCTTCATAACAAAGTGGAAATGGATGTATGCAAGCGTTTTAGGGTGGCAAGCTTAACGAAAGTATTTATAGCTACTGCTATTATGATGCTAGTGGAACAAGAACGATTATCATTAGATACGCCGATAGAGCTGATACTTTCTGAAAATGTTTTAAAAGATATTAAAAGAGCCAATGAAGCCAAGGTGATGAATCTTTTAAACCATACAAGTGGTATAGCTAACTACGACGACAACCAGCACTTTCCGGCAATGATTTTAAACGAGCCGGGTAAAAGGATTAGTCTATCAGAAAAATTAGACCTCATAAGAGGGCAAGATGCTACTCCGGCATGGGTGGTAGAAAAATTCGGCTCAATCTATTCTAATTCAAACTACCTATTGCTTCAAATAATCCTCGAAAAAATCACCAATGCTACTTATGAAAATTTTATTAGAGAAAATATTTTAAATCCTTTAGATCTGGAAAGTACTTCTTTCAGCACTGAAAATCCTTACCCCGAAAATTTGGCTTTGGGTTATATAGATTTCTACGATCAGGGCAATTTAAGAGATGTTTCCGAATGGGATGCACAAAGGTTTGATGGGGAAGGCAGTATGCTTGCTACTAGTAAGGATATAGCGGTGTTTTTTAAAGCTTTGTTGAAAGGAGAATTATTAAAAGAGAGTACTGTAGTGCAAATGAAGGAACAAGGGCTTGGCCTACTCAAAGAAAATTTAAATGATCAGTTATTTATCGGACATGACGGCTTAGCTATTGGCTATTCGGCAGAAATGTGGTATTCTGAAGAAAGTAATGATTTAGTCGTTTTATTAGCAAACCAAGGTCGCATTAGTGATGAGCAACCTTCCATACAACCTTTTGAAATACTGCTGGTAGATATAATTAAGTTGCTTCAAGAATAATATCATCAACACTATTTATCTAATGCTTGACTAAGTGAAGATTAATCGTTTAATACCCGATTAAATTTGTTTTTAAATATGGTGTTTTTTGCTTTTTTAGCAGGTCTGATTACTAGAATTGATTAGATTTAGATAAGATATAATGGTAAGTATGTGTAATTGCATATACCCAGTTGTTACCAAAAATAAAATTAAAAATGAACTCAATTTCTAATACCTTTATACAGGTATCTATTTTTATTTCTG
>JBCDJE010000303.1:0-5741 GCA_038748185.1 Bacteroidota bacterium | reverse complement strand
TTGTTTATAGGCAAATAAGTACATCCCAACTGAAAGGATAAGTGTATAAGCTGTGGTTAGTATTAATTTATTCATGAAAGTTTTTCCAAAAGAAACGGCTTTTCTCTTGGCAGATTTCCAGTATTTAACTGCAAAAAGTTTCAGTGTAATTTTTTCTTCTTTTTATCATAGAACTTTAACCAGTAACTTTTGCTTCTTCTTTGTCCTTACCATGCTTAAATCGTTTCAAAATAGCTTCGTACTCAGGACTTTCAGTGTCCATCCATTTATCCCAAAAAGTAAAGTATAAACCATAATTAGCTGTAAACTTTGTATGGTGTAAAGTGTGATGTGTCGCTCCAATTATCCATTTTCCTATTTTATTTTTCTCAAATCCTGTTGGATAAATCTCCACATTTAAATGATTAATAAAGCTCGATAAGGTCATAAACAGTAATAGAAATACAACTGCGGTGTAATGAATGGGAAATATCAATAAAAATAAAGGTAAGATCAAAGCTTGTAATATTCCTTCAAGCGGATGGAAGGAAAAAGCGGTCCAAGGAGAAGGGGTGATACTTTCGTGATGTGCTTTATGTACAAGTTGAAAAATACCAGGACGGTGCATCCACCTATGCAGCCAATAATAATACGTTTCGTGGATAGCTAAAAAAAGTAATATACTAACAGGATAGTACCACCAGAAAAATTCCTCCCAAATAATATAAACTTTGGTATAGCCATTTTGCCATAAAACTAACATCAATACACCTGTTACAGCAAAAATTGCTGAAGTAATGCCTGACCAAATAAGCTCTTTTTTTAAAGTAGTATTACTCCTCGGTTTTTGAGAAATTCTTTTTGCTACAAATTCTTTTTTAAAGAAAACCGAAAAAAAAAGATCCAGTAGGGCTGCCAAAATCACATAACGAAAAAAAATCGCTAAAAAAGTAAAAAAGGAAGTAGCTAGAAAAATTTCAAGATTCGCAAAATTGAGTTCGTCCATTAAATATTTTATCTAAAAAGCTTTAAAATACTATTTAAAAAAATTAAAAACGATCCAACCAACAATCAGAAACCTTACAGTCCAAAAGAAGGTTCTCCAAGTATTGGCATTTACTAATTGTTGCACCATTTGAATGTTTAGCACTTCACCCAATTTACCATGCAGTGGTACAAAATAAAAAAAGGTTTGCAACCAAACGATTAATACTAACACAAATGCCAATACATTTTGCCAGATAGGGATGGAATCCCCTGCAAAAACCAATACCAAAATAGAAAAACCTAACTCTAACAACATTGGCAAGGCTACTACCTTTCCTGTATCTTGCACATGTTGATGGTGAAATGCAGGAAAAGCGTCCTTTCCTACTTTAGCAAAAATAGGATAATGTACTATCTGAACGAACCAAATAAGTCCTACAAGAAACCCGGTAACCATTAAGTTACCAATAAGTAATAGTTTTACTAACATAGTCTTTCTTTAAAAAGAGAACAGAATATGTAGTTGCAGGTTTTGAAATAAACCAGATTCTAAAAAATTGATTAGGAATGCCGATATTTGAACCCAATAACCATAGGCTCAGTTTAATGAGTGGAACACAAACAATTTTGTTCTAAACTACAAGAAGGATAATAAGACATGAAACAAATATTTTTTGCGGCACTGTTCTTCATTTTTTCTACAGCTGTTTTCGCACAAATTGAAAATCACGTTCAGTGGCAATCCAATCTTTCAAAACAAGCAGCAAGTATAGATGAAGAAGTCGAACTTATTTTTAAGGCAACCATTGATGAGAATTGGTATCTCTATTCCTCAGACTTTGATCCTGACTTAGGTCCTATGCTTACCGAATTCTTCTTTGAAGAGAACAACAGCTATGCACTTGTGGGTGGTATTGAACCTATTAATCCATCAAAAAAATATGATTCCTTAATTTGGGAAGGAGAATACACTTATTTTAAGAAAAAAGGAGAGTTTAGACAAAAAGTAAAAGTACTCTCTGGTGATTTTGCCATAAATGTGACTGTGAGAGGGCAGACCTGTAGTGATATTGATGGGAAATGCATCTTATTTGAAGAAAATTTTGTCTTCAATAAATTAAAAATAAATCCTCCTTTAGCAGAAAATACCACGCTAAAAGAACAAGATGTAGTAGAAAGCAATTCACTTGAAGATAATGAAATAGTAGAAAATGATACACTAGAGGAGCAAGGTGTAGTAGAAATGATGGATGAAGCAATCGATTCTGTAGACGGTGTAATAGACAACATAAAGGGTCAAGAAGAAATCATCACATCAACTTCCAACGAAAACAACCAAACTGAAAAAGAAATTTCTTCTACATTCAATGAGGTGGAACAAGATCTTTCAACGTTAAAAAAAACCGCTTCCAAAAAAGAAAGTCAATTAGCAGATATAACACCAAAAACAAATAAAGAGCCTAAAGAATCGCTTCTTATGTTTATGTTGGCAGCGTTCTTAGGTGGTTTGGCAGCCATTCTCACCCCTTGTGTTTTTCCTATGATCCCAATGACTGTTACTTTCTTTACAAACAACACCGGAAAGGGAGGTGCTATTATCTATGGTATTTCCATCATTCTTATTTACTCTATATTTGGTGTATTATTAGCACTAATTTTTGGCGCCACTATCGGAAATATTCTTAGCACACACTGGTTGCCCAATCTCATTTTCTTTGCTGTTTTTTTATTTTTTGCCCTTTCTTTTTTTGGGATGTTTGAGATCGTAATTCCGAGTAAACTAGTCAACAAAGTAGATCAACAGGTAGATAGAGGGGGTATTTTAGGCCCTTTCTTTATAGCCCTTACTTTAGTACTAGTATCTTTCTCTTGTACAGGACCAATTGTTGGGAGCATTTTAGTGGCTTCTGCCGGAGGGGAAATCTTAAAACCTATTGCCGGTATGTTTGCCTTTTCTTTGGCTTTTGCTTTACCCTTTTCTGTTTTTGCTTTCTTTCCTTCACTTATGCAAAAACTTCCAAAATCAGGTGGATGGCTAAACTCAGTAAAAGTAACTATGGGCTTTATTGAATTAGCACTTGCTTTCAAATTTTTAAGCATGGCAGATCAGGTTTATCATTGGGGCATTCTCGACAGAGAAATTTATGTAGCTATTTGGATTGCAATTGCCTTAAGTATGGGCTTGTATTTTCTTGGCTATATTCGTTTACCGCACGACAGCAAAATGGAAACTGTTTCTGTTACTCGATTACTTTTGGCAATCGCCAGTTTTGCTTTTGTGATTTACCTTATTCCAGGCATGTTTGGAGCACCTTTAAAAGCACTTTCGGGTTATTTACCTCCAAGAACAAGTCACGATTTTGACCTAAGTATAATTGCTACCGGAAATACAGTAAATACTACTAATCCAAACGCATTGGTATCAAACAGTAATGATGAAGTTATCCATCAAGATAAATTTATATTGCCTCATGGGCTAACAGGCTATTTTGATTATCAACAAGGATTAAAAGTAGCGAAAAAGCTAAATAAACCTATACTGCTAGATTTTACAGGTCATGCTTGCGTAAACTGTAGAAAGATGGAAGATTATGTTTGGGGCGAAAAGCCCGTTCTACAAAGGCTAAAAAATGATTATGTTCTCATTTCGCTCTATGTTGATGATAGAACAAAAGTTGATGAAAATGCCTGGATTACTTCTGAATATGATGGCAAAGTAAAGAAAACAATTGGACAGATTAACGCCGATTTGCAAATCTCTAAATTTAATAATAATGCACAACCCTATTATGTATTACTCAATCATAATGAAGAAGTACTTGTAACGCCTCCCATCGGCTATCAACCTGATGTACAACAATTTGCTCAATACCTCGATACAGGTAAAAGTATTTTTGAAAAACAGCAAAGAGGTCTTGTTAGTGAAAACAAGTAAAGTAATCAGTTAGATTTTTATTATGAGATAAACCCAAACTCAGTCCCTAGCTCAAGTACTTCAACTTTCGATAGAATTCCTCCTGAACAGGTAGGATGAAATAAACAGGAAGCGGCTGTACTAACGCCTAATAGTAAACTTTCCCTCAAAGGTAGATTTTCGTGTAACCCATACATAATTCCTGATGCCAGTGCATCTCCTGCACCAGCACTTCCGACTACTTTTTCAGCGGGTATTTTCAAGGCAGGTTGAAATATATAATTTCCTTGTTTGTCCCAGCAGAGTACACCATAAATAGAGTGTAAAAACACATATTTACGTACCCCCATTTGTAAAATGCTCTCACCAACTTTTTGCAAGGTATCAGTATAGCTTGATATATCTTCAGGTATAGTTATTCCTGTAAGCTGAGAAGCTTCATATTCATTAATGAAAAGATAATCGGTATAGGGCAAAGAAGCAGGTACTATTTTTTTAAATCGGTCACTGGCTTCACTTACAATATCAATGGAAGTTTCAAAACCACTTTCAGATGCTTTTTTCAATAGCTTTGCGGCTAGTGTTTCTCCATCAGCTAATATTGCATCAATTTTATCGAGCAGCAATAAATAGCCTAGATGAAATATTTTTGCATCAATTTTATCAAAATCAATATGTGTATCATCTAAAAAGGCATTGGCACCTCGGTTATGAAAAAAAGTTCTTTTACCGGTATTTTTTACAGTCATTACATCGGTATAAGAAGTAGGTGCTTCGGATGTGGTTAATAAATTTGCTGTATGGATCTTATTTTCCTTACAATCTTGAATAATTTTTTTTCCTAGCATATCATCACCTACTAAACCTACCGCATGTAAAGGAAAATTAGCTCCTAACTTGGCTAGGTTTTTAAGAATATTATAAGGTGACCCTCCATTTCCAAAACGCTCTTCTAAAATATTAGAAAGAGCTTCTTGTTGTGGATAATTATCTATTATTTTTACATGATCTATTATCCAGTTTCCTGCTGCTGCAATACCACTTGTATTCATTTTTTTTTATATTTCATTAACTAATTTAACTATTGATGGTTCATCTTCTTCAATTTCTGAAAACCTACCAATATCATTGTTAATAAAAAAATTATCATTGGCATCATCGTTAGCAGTTGAAACTTCTCCAATAATACATGCCTCGGAAATTGGATAAAACTGATGATAAATTTCTGGTACAATGGTTAACCTTTCACCCGCTTTTAATATCACTTCACTTCCTGAAAATAACACAATTTCTTCTCCATTCACCTTCATAGTAAATTTTTCTTGCTTATTTAAAAGCTCTTTATCATTGTTCCAAACAATGATTTTCAATTCACCTATACGGCAGATAATATCTTCTTTTTTCTTTTTGTGTGCGTGACTTGGGGTAGTTTGCCCCTTATTGGCATACATCAATTTTTCGCAGTATTCTTCTTCTTCTGCAAGATTTACCAACACTAAACCAAATTGCTCAAAATCTCCCAAACCAAAATCGGTTACGTCCCAACGCGGAGCAGGCGGCAAAACCCAGTGGTACTCCTTAAAAAAATCAGAAGCTTCTTTAACAGCAAAATTGATTTCTGATCGCTTCATATCAGCTATAATTTACTTTTACATTATTATTTCTATTGCTGGAGTCCAATGCTGCATTAAAAATACAATGACTTTGAAAAGCCTCTTCAGGAGTAGCACACCCAAATTGACCGGACTTAAGCTGCCCAGCTCTTTCGGCAAAATAAGCAGCTAACATTTGCATAAAACAATCAGGAAAACCCGGTTCAAAAATCCCCCCGGTAATTGTGGGAAATACAGAGGAGAAACCT
>JBCDJE010000302.1:0-5743 GCA_038748185.1 Bacteroidota bacterium | reverse complement strand
CCCTTTAATGACAATATCAAGTTAAGAGGTAAATATGAAAAAGTTTCTGGTGGTGACTTTGGAAATGGATTATATGCCTTATTCAGGTCTGAAATAACTTTTTTAGATGATTCACATTTTACACAATCTGAAAATTACGGAATAAGCTCTTATAGCTCAAACGCTTGGAAAAATAGTAAAGACGCTGGGACTTATAAAATTGATAAAAACACTATTGAACTACAATACAACGATGGGAGAAAGATACGCTTCTCATTTGCAATTGGAGCTCAAGGAGATAATGTGATAGATACAGATATGGTATTTATCGGAGGTAAGACCTATGTAATTGAATAAAAATGAAAGATAGGGCTTATTGTAGCAAAACCCATATCGGAGCACTTATATACGATAACCATTCGGTATTAAAATTCATTAAGTTTGAGGATTAGGCAGAGCTATTGAGCCAGTCCGTATCATCGATGCTGAAATTTGTTTGAACAGAGTTAAAAATAGAGGGCTCAATAGTTTTTTTGATGTATTCAAAAAGTACAGTAACAATAGAAATTTCTGAGTTAACATGTCTTTCCTTATGCTGGTAGAAGAAATAATAAAAAATCAATAAGCTAAGAAACTTAAATGAAATAGTTTCATAAAACCAATCCCTCACCAGAAAAAATCCACTAACTTACCCCAAGTGTTTTCAATTACAATTTTAGGTTTGTAAATTCCACCTTCTGAAACTTTAAAACTTTTACATAAGAATTTACAAACAATGAGAAACTACAACCCTATCATTCAAAAGCTTTCAATGCTATTATTTTTATCTATTTTTTGCTGTGCGATTACCATTCCGGCGATAGCACAAAGAAATAAGAAAAAAGCAGATACTACCCCTACCCTTTCTTATGATGAAAAGCTGTATAATAATATGGAATACCGCTTAGTAGGCCCTTTTAGAGGGGGTCGTTCTTGCGCAGTAACTGGCGTTCCAGAAAAACCCAATCTTTTCTATTTTGGTGCAACAGGCGGCGGCGTTTGGCGAACTAAAGATGGTGGTCAAACATGGAAGAATATTTCCGATGGCTTTTTTGGAGGATCTATAGGAGCTATTGCTGTGAGTGAATATGATAATAATGTGATTTATGTGGGTGGTGGCGAAAAGACTGTGAGGGGAAATGTTTCTTACGGCTATGGAATGTGGAAATCGATGGATGCAGGGAAAAGCTGGGAAAACATCGGTTTAAAGGATTCTAGACATATCGGAAGAGTAAGAATTCATCCTAAAAAACCTGATTTAGTATATGCTGCAGTAATGGGAGATTTGTACAAATCAAGTGAAGAGCGTGGTGTTTACAGAAGTAAGGATGGTGGTAAAACATGGAAGCGAATTCTTTTTGCTAACAAAGATGCTGGAGCAGTTGATTTAGTAATGGATCCAAATAATCCCAGAATTTTATTTGCTAGTACTTGGCGCATTAGAAGAACGCCATATAGCTTAGAGAGTGGCGGAGAAGGCTCCGATATATGGAAAAGCACTGATGGAGGTGATAATTGGCAGAAAATCTCGGAAAATGAGGGTCTCCCAAAAGGTACAAGAGGCATTGTTGGGCTTGCTGTTTCGCCTGCTAATTCAAACAGGGTTTGGGCTTTAATAGAGCACGAAGAGGGAGGTATTTACCGATCTGACGATGGCGGTGAAAAATGGACAAAACTAAACGACAGCAGAGCTTTGCGCCAAAGAGCGTGGTATTATACGCGCATTTATGCTGATACACAAGATGAAAATGTGGTATATGTTATGAATGTACGTTACCACAAATCTACTGATGGAGGAAGAACTTTCGAACCACATGTAGCACCCCATGGTGATCACCACGATCTTTGGATTGCTCCCGAAGATCCACAAAGAATGATTATTGGTGACGATGGAGGCGCACAAATATCGTTTGATGGAGGAGAAAACTGGTCAACTTATCACAACCAACCAACTGCGCAGTTTTATCGAGTTACTACTGATAATGCTTTTCCATACAAAATATATGCAGCACAGCAAGATAATTCCACTATTAGGATTGCTCATAGAACTACAGGTAGCGCTATTGATGAAGCCGACTGGGAACCAACTGCAGGAGGGGAAAGCGCTCACATCGCAGTTGATCCTGAAAACAATGATGTAGTTTATGGAGGAAGTTACGGCGGTTTCCTTACCAGAGTTAACCATCAGTCGGAAGAAGTAAAAGGCATTAATGTTTGGCCTGATAATCCAATGGGCTATGGTGCTGAAGGCATGAAATACCGCTTTCAATGGAATTTTCCTATCTTTTTCTCTCCACATAATCCTAAAAAACTTTACACTACTTCTAACCATGTGCATGTTAGTTATAACGGTGGAGAATCTTGGGAATCTATCAGTCCCGACCTTACCCGTAATGATACAACTAAACTCAAGTCTTCTGGCGGGCCTATTACAAAAGACAATACTGGTGTAGAATATTATTGTACCATATTTGCTGCTCTAGAATCCCCTTACGAAAAAGATTTGATTTGGGCAGGCTCTGATGATGGACTAATCCACGTAAGCCGAGATGGAGGCAAAAACTGGGAAAATGTAACACCTTCTGGTATGCCTGAATGGATGATGATTAACAGTATTGATGCTGACCCTTTTGTAAAAGGTGGTGCTTATGTAGCAGGTACTAAATATAAATCTGGTGATTATCAGCCTTATTTATACAAAACCAAAGATTATGGAAAATCTTGGACGAAAATTACGAGTGGCATAGACGGTTCTCATTTCACAAGAGTGGTTCGAGCAGATCCTACAAAAAAAGGATTGCTTTATGCAGGTACGGAAACAGGCATGTACTTTTCATTTGATGACGGGGCGAGCTGGAAACCTTTTCAGTTAAATCTCCCAGTTGTACCTATTACAGACCTTACCATTAAAGATGATAACCTGATTGTAGCTACACAAGGGAGAAGTTTATGGGTGATTGATGACCTCACTCCGCTTTATCAAATTTCAGAAGAAGTAGCCAAGCGCGATACGTATTTATTTAAGCCAAAGGATAGTTACCGTATAGCTGGTAGCCAAGAAACAGATTTAAAGACTGCTGGGACAAATCATCCTGGAGGAGTAATGGTACATTATTACCTCGCCAATGAACCAGATACAGCTACCAACATTGAAATTAGCTTTTTACAGACCGATGGAGAAGTAATCAAAACTTTTTCTAATAAGGCTGAAGACAAGGTATTAAAGTTAACTGACTTTAAAGAAGGCTTCAATAGATTTGTGTGGGATATGCGCTATGCCAACGCCAAAGATTTTGAAGGAATGATTTTGTGGTGGGCAAGCATGAATGGCCCTAAAGCTGTACCGGGAGATTATAAAGTAAAATTCAAAATAAATGGGAAGGAACAAATACAAGATTTCTCAATTCTTGCCGATCCAAGAACTTCTTCAACTGTAGCTGACATGCAAAAGCAATTTGATTTCCTTATTTCGGTGCGTGACAAAGTAACTGAAGCGCATGAAACTATAAAGGCAATTAAAGAAGCTCGCAATCAGTTAAATACCCTTACCAAACGTATATTCAGTGATTCTACCATGAATGAAATTGCTGATGCAGCAAAAGAAATTGATAAAAAGATGACCGTAGTGGAAAACACCCTTTATCAAACCAAAAATAAGAGCAGGCAAGATCCATTAAATTATCCCATTAAACTCACTAATAAATTAGCGCATTTAAATTCGCTGATGGGTATGGGAGATGGTGCACCTACAAAACAGGCAATAGCATTTAAAGCCGAAGTCAGTGAAAAGATTGACCAGCAAATAAATATTTGGGAAGAGATTAAGAATCAAGAAATACCTGAACTCAATAGAATGGTAAGAGAAAAACAAATAGATGCAATTATGTTAAAAACGGCACCGATTGCCAATTAAAAGCAGCTATAAGAACGTAAAACAGTTTTAAGAAGAAGACTTGAAAGCGCGCATACTGTCAATCGATATTTTCAGAGGACTAACCATTATGTTGATGATAACCGTCAACACACCAGGGTCTTGGACTTATGTACATCCTTCTTTACTCCATGCCAAA
Organism: Bacteroidota bacterium; assembly: GCA_038748185.1. Lineage (GTDB taxonomy): Bacteria > Bacteroidota > Bacteroidia > Cytophagales > Flammeovirgaceae > Chondrinema. The sequence continues at coordinate 1,655 of JBCDJE010000302.1, read as the reverse complement.
TGGCATGGAGTAAACCCTGCAGATTTAGTTTTTCCATTCTTCTTATTTGCTATCGGGCTTTCAATGAGTATTTCATGGGCAAAAAACCAACAGTTAGGTAAAGCTGAACAACTAGAAAAGCTTTTGAAAAGATCGTTGCTTATCGTTTTGGTAGGCTTCTTACTCAATTGGTTTCCTTTTTATACCCAAAGTTTATTTGAGGTAAGAGTATTTGGTATTTTACAAAGAATCGGACTAAGTTATCTGCTAGCTGGATCATGGCTTCTACTTGTAGGTAATCGGGAACAGTTGTTAATACCTTTGATAGTAATACTCTTATTAGGATACTGGGGGATTACGACTTTAGGAGGGGATTACACACTTGAAGGAAATTTAAATAATAAAATCGATCACTTATTATTACCAGAGATAAACATATACAAAGGGTTTGGCATACGGTTCGATCCTGAAGGAATCTTAGGTATTATTTCATCATCAGCACAAATTTTAATTGCCTATCTATTAGGGTTGCAACTTATGAAGTATAGAGATAATTTGAAGCAGTTCTTAAAAATTGGAAGCTTAGCTGGGATTGTCTTTTTGGTAGTAGGTGCTTTATGGGGTTTAGTATATCCGATTAATAAGCCATTATGGACGAGTTCTTATGTTTTATACACCAGTGGTTTAGCAGCTTGTTTACTAGTATTACTGGTGTATATACTAGATATCCTAAAAATTAAATCTTGGTCACTTCCTCTTCGTGTTTTTGGTATGAATCCACTTTTTTCTTTCTTACTGTCAATTATTTTAGTAAAAATCCTAGCCACTGTTATTAAAATTGATGGAAAAGGACTGTATGGCATTATTTATCAAACAATTTTTCAGCCTACTTTTGGCAATTACTTAGGATCTTTTGTTTTTGCCATAACCATGGTATTAATTGTTTATGGAGCAGCCTATTTATTATATCGAAGAAGCATCGTTGTTAAACTGTGATAATGGTATTTCAATAAATTTAAAAGTTTAATTACTTTCTTTTAGGACAGCCTTGAAACTCATCTCTTTCAAAAGAAGTGCTGAAAATAATTGTCTTCCCGTCTCATTCAAGTGACTTCCATCATCAAAATATTGCCAGTTTGCACTAATAGGATAATAATTACTGTAATCAGCATAAAATACTTCATACTTTTTAGCGAATTGTTGTACTTGCTCTTGGATACTAGGTAAATTTAATTCTTTAGAAATCTCATTGTAAAACTGATAATACGGTGGTGTAAAAAGGATTAGTTGAATGTTTTTTTCTTTTGTTTTTACAATTATGCTTTCAAGTTCTTTCCAAAATAGTTTTAGATTTTCATTATTGTTAATCAATCTTTTGTGTGCTTCAATATTTTTCTCACTTAATTGACGAAGCCTTAAACTATCTGTTATAGCTTTATATTTGAAGTGAAAATATCCATTTTTGGAAACAGAGTCGAGCCTTGGATCATTCACAAGCAAGTCGCCTCTGCCAAACAATAATTTTGGTACAAAAGCCCAATGATCGTATCTAATAAGTGGTGATAATTTTCCTAATAATAAATAGTCGATTTTGCCTTGCAAAGGCTTCCAAGGGTCGGTATTTATATGTAACCTAATTCGTGGATGAAATTGCGTATGATAAAATACAGCTGCAT
>JBCDJE010000301.1:0-5747 GCA_038748185.1 Bacteroidota bacterium | reverse complement strand
AATCAATGCTATGTTGGCGGCGGCTGGCTGGAACTTCAAAAAATTCATGGAAAAACTAAAAGCAGATACTTGTTACTTTTTAATGCTTTTTCAATTTTTCCATAGACGTACTATCAAATTTTAGTTTTTAAGGATTGACTAACTAATAGCGCTGCTGCTACCATAGATGTTCTTCCTATTCCCATTCTACAGTGAATTACTATCTTCTTTGCATTTTGTAATGCTTTATTAAGATGAGTAATAAATTCGATAAAATTCTTATTGCTTTCGGGAATGTTTCTATCTGGTATAGGAAGATGTATGAATTGGATATTGTATTGCTCACAAAAGTATTTTTCTTTTTCTAGACCCAGCTCCTGTATTTCATTCCATTCTAATAAAGAAACAACGAAATCAACATTATAAAAATTTAATTTTTGGATTTCATCCTCAAGCCAGTCATTTCCTTTAGGCCGTGCCATCATCCCCACATTGCCAGTTGTAAAATTATCAATCCAATAAACTCTCAAAATGTTGTATTAAATAGATTTTTGTTAATGCGCTTCCAGCCAGTTACTTCCTATACCAGTTTCTACTTCCATTGGTATGCTCAATGAAAGAGCGTTTTTCATCATTTCAGGAATTTTTTCCTGCATCAAGTCTAATTCTGATTTGTGTACATCAAACACTAATTCATCGTGTACTTGCATAATCATTTTACTTTTTATCTTTTCCCTTTTTAGCCAGTTGTTTATGTGGATCATCGCAACTTTAATCATGTCTGCTGCACTGCCTTGTATAGGAGCATTAATTGCGTTTCGTTCTGCAAAACCTCTCAGTGTATAGTTTCTTGAATTGATGTCACGTAAATAGCGTTTTCTTCCTAATATAGTTTCTACATACTCATGTTCTCTGGCAAAGTTAATTACTTCATCCATATATTTTTTTATGGAGGAGAACTCTTCAAAATAGTTTTCTATAATTTCAGAAGCTTCTTTTCGGGGAATATTTAGCCTTTGAGAAAGCCCAAAAGCTGAAATGCCATAAATAATACCAAAATTGGCAGTTTTAGCCCTACGTCGCATTTCACTATCTACTTCTTCAAGCGGTACTTTATATAATTTGCTTGCCGTAGTAGCATGGATGTCCCTACCATTTTTAAAAGCTTCAATCATAGTAGCGTCTTCACTAAAAGCAGCCATAATCCGTAATTCTATCTGCGAATAATCGGCAGCCATAATGAGGTAATCTGCATTTCTTGGTACAAAAGCTTTGCGAATTTCCCTTCCTCTATCGGTTCTAATAGGAATATTTTGCAAATTTGGATTTGTAGAGCTTAACCTACCAGTAGCTGCAACGGCTTGGTTATAGGAAGTATGAATCAGGTTATCTTTTGGGCTTATCAATTCTGGTAGAGCATCTACATAAGTTGACTTCAGTTTTTGCAACTGCCTAAAATCTAAAATCTGCTGTACAATTTCATGTTCTTGAGAAAGTGTCACTAATATTTCTTCTCCGGTAGCATACTGGCCTGACTTCGTTTTTTTCGGTTTTTCTATGAGTTTAAGTTTATCAAACAAAATTTCGCCTAGCTGTTTGGGAGAACCAATATTAAATTCTTCTCCTGCTTTTTCGTAAATACCTTTTTCAAGTGTAGTAACCTCATTTTGAAGCTCTTCTGAATAATTTTTCAGTGCAATTGTGTCTATTTTTACCCCATTTCTTTCTATATCCGCCAATACTTCCACTAATGGGCATTCTACTTCATTGAAAAGCTTTTTTATTTTCTCTTCGCTCATCATAGGCGCGAAAACTTGCTTAAGTTGTAGGGTAATGTCTGCATCTTCTCCGGCATATTCAGTAACTAATACCGGATCAGCTTCACGCATATTTTTCTGTGTTTTCCCCTTTTTCCCGATTAAAGTCTCAATAGATACAGGGCTATAGTTGAGATAAGTTTCTGCCAATACATCCATATTGTGGCGCATATCAGGTTCTAGTAGGTAGTGTGCCAACATAGTATCGAAAACTTTTCCTTTAAGGGATATCCCGTAGTTTTCTAGTACGATGCGATCGTACTTTACATTCTGTCCAATTTTTACAATATTCTCATTTTCAAAAACCGACCTAAAAACCTCTACTATTTGCTGTGCTTTCTCCTTATTGTCAGGGATAGGAATATAATACGCTTCACTAGCATAATAAGAAAAAGAGATACCGACCAATTCTGCTTCAAAAGGATCGAGTGCAGTAGTTTCTGTGTCAAAGCAAAACTCATCTTGGATACTTAAAAATTTCACTAAATCTTTCATTCTTTCCTCCTCATCCACCAAGTAATAATTATGCGCTACATTACTGATATTTTTCTTTTCAGATGGAATTTCAACCTGCTCTTCTTTTTTTGTCTCGAAAAGAGACATCTGTCGAGTATTACTCGTTTTTGTACTTTTTTTCTCCGATTTCTCTTCCCCTAATATTCTTTTAGCAATCGTACGAAACTCTAATTCATCAAATATTTCCTTGAGGCTTTTTTCATCAAAACCATTGTAAACCAAATTTTCTTCCGAACAGGTGATAGGAACTTCAATATCAATAGTAGCTAAGCGCTTAGAAAGCCGGGCTTGTTCAGCATTTTCGATTACGCGTTCCTTTTGTTTCCCCTTCAGTTTATGTGCATTTTCAATAATGCCTTCTACTGTGTCAAACTCTTCTAATAATTTAGCTGCGGTTTTAGGCCCAATGCCTGGAATGCCTGGGATATTATCTACGCTATCGCCTTGTAAACCTAGCATATCAATCACTTGGTCAATACGTGCAATATTCCATTTTTTTAACACTTCGGGGATACCCATTACTTCAACAGAGTTCCCCATAAAAGCTGGTTTATACAAGAAAACATGTTTTTCTACCAATTGCCCGTAATCCTTATCAGGAGTCATCATAAATACTTCAAAATCTTCCTTAGCCATTTTCTTAGCAATAGTGCCAATGATATCGTCGGCCTCAAATCCATCAAGCTCAAGTATTGGTATATTGAAAGCTTTGACTAACTTTTTTATGTAAGGAATGGCAGTTCGTATGTCCTCTGGTTGCTCTTCTCTTTGTGCTTTGTATTCTTTAAATTCTATGTGTCTGAAAGTTGGGGCGTGTGTATCAAACGCTACGCCTATATGTGAGGGCTTTTCTTTTCTGATGATTTCCCAAAGTGTATTTGTAAAACCCATTACGGCACCTGTATTCATTCCTTTTGAATTTACACGTGGGTTTTTACTAAGGGCAAAGTGAGCCCGATAGATCAATGCCATAGCATCGAGTAAGAATAGTTTTTTTGTAGGCATTCTAGCTTCTTCTTTTGGCAGAAAATTATTTATTGAAGTATAAAAATCTAAAATTACTATTTTAAAACAGTATCTACTCTTTTATCTTAATACATTTTTGTATTAGGGAGTGAAACATATCACAACTCATAATATCTAGATGGGTATTGTTCAACTTTTTTTGAGACTAAGCTCAATTTTTAGTTATACTGCGGAAAAATGCAATTATTCTTCTTTAAACATGAATACCTGTAACCTAGATTTATCTGAGTGCATCTAATTTAAGAAGGTAAAATTTGTGAAATTCTGATATGGAAAATCTGAGAAAGTGTTTCTTTATTATTACAATCTTAATCACAACAATTTTTATAGATTTATGCGCCCAAGGTGTTAATATTCCTACTAAAACTTGGGGATTAAGCTTTGGTAATTCTCCTAAATTTACTGGGTTTAGGTTTAATTACCGCGATACAAATCTTGAAAAAGCTAACATTTTTTATCTAACCCTCTGGGAACCTTATCCTGAATCATTAACAGGAATAGTAAATGGCTTAGCAATAGGGTTGCCCTTGGCTGGAACAGGGACAATCAATGGTATTTCATTGGGTATTGGCATGCGTGCTGATATAAATATGAACGGTCTAAATATTGGTGGAATTGGTTTAGGAAGTGGCAAAAACTTGAATGGGTTAAATATTGGTGGCATAGGTTTAGGAGCAGGGGGAGATATCAATGGAATTACAATCGCAGGAATCGGAGCAGGTTCGGGAGGCAATATAAAAGGGGTAACGATAGCTGGTTTAGGATTAGGTGCCGGTGGAGATATTTCAGGTATTAATGTTGGTGGATTAGGTCTAGGTACTAAAGGCGATATGAAAGGAATTAATATAGCCGGACTGGGTCTTGGTGCCGGAGAAAACCTTGTAGGAATTAACATTGCTGGACTAGGTTTAGGTGGTGGTGGGAAAGTAATAGGACTCAATATAGCGGGTCTTGGTTTGGGAGGTGGAGAAAAAGTTGCTGGAATTAATATCGCAGGGGTTGGAATTGGTGGCAAGAAAGTAGTAGGCTTGAATATTAGTGCAATAGGAGTTGGTGGTATGGAAGTTCATGGGCTCACAATAGCACCATTACATTTGTTAATAGAAGAAGAAGGAATATTAAAAGGGATTTCTGTAAGTACTTACCACCGAGTAAAAGGAACACAAGGAGGATTAGCTATTGGTGTTTTCAATTATGCAAGAAAGATGAAAGGGCTTCAATTAGGTGTGCTAAACTATGTAGCTAGTAACCCTAAGGGCTTAAAACTACTCCCAATTTTTAATGCTAATTTTAGTAAAAATTAAATATTATGAGGCAAATTATTGTTATGAATCTCTAAAGTATTTAGTTGTGTTTACTTTTTAAGTAAACTTTTATTTTGTTACTTTTTCTGAATGAGTTTCACAAATTGTTCGTAGTATGTACGATACGTTTGATGTTTTTTAGGGTTTGGCAAATATTTTTCACTGCTATTTTCACCACTTTTAAATTGGTATCTATCATTTTTTAGTACTTCCCAACCCAATATAGCAGCACCTCTAGCAGCGCTGGCAGTACCAGTATTTACCTCAACCGAACAATTGGTTATATCAGCTAACATTTGCAGCCAAAATGCTGATTTTGTAAAACCACCACTTGCTTTTATAAGTGAAACCTTAGGATGGACTTTAGCAACTGCTTCCATTACATAGTTGAGGTTGTAAAGAACACCTTCTATTATTGCCCTTGCGAAATGTTTTTGGTCATGGTCAATAGTAAGACCTAAAAAACTTCCGGTCATTTCTGGTTCCCAAAAAGGAGCACGCTCTCCTTGCAAATAAGGTAAAAATAAAAGCCCGTTTGCTCCGGGTTGTGCAGTTGCTGCTAAACCAATAATCTCTTTCGGTGAAATTGATGCTTGTTTATTACCAAATACCTGCTTACCTAGCCACTCTAAAGCAATCGCACCAGTATTCACCGCTCCACCATGTATGAACATATCTTCATCAAGTATATAGGAGAATAAGCGCATTTTCGAATCAGTAATAAAGTTTTTAGAAACAGTTCGAACAGCACCACTGGTACCAATTGAAATAGAATATATTCCTTGAGATGTGGCTTCATCTCCCAAGTTGGCCAAACAACCATCACTCCCACCAGAGATAAGCAAAATATCTTCTGGTAATGATAATTCCTCTGTAACTGATTTTAATAATTTGAAATTTTCTTTAGGAGTACAAATTGTAGAAAGTTGGCTGTTATCAATACCTATTTCGCGAAGGACTTCTGCATGCCAGCATTTTTCTACAGGGTTAAATAAACCAGAAGCTGAAGCAATGGAATAATCAACCACATATTCTCCTGTAAGCTTATAAATAATGTATTCTTTTATGGAAATAAATTTGGCTGCGTTGTTGAAGAGTTCAGGTT
>JBCDJE010000300.1:0-5760 GCA_038748185.1 Bacteroidota bacterium | reverse complement strand
TACAAGAAATAATCATTGCTATGTCAGATGAATGATAGTCTTATAAAGTATTTTGAAATGGAGTTGATCAAAAAAATCAGGTTTGGGTCTGAAAATATAAAATTTGTACATCATAAACCTGATTTTTGTAATTTATACAAAACTAGCAAATGTACTTTAAGATAATAGCCAGGCTAATGCAGGATCATATTCACCAAACTGTTTGATTTTTAAACTTCCAATTTCAAGGATTGCAGAATTAGCAGATACCTTCGAAAAAATATTGTTAGGGATAACTATTGACTGCTTTTCTATCCCATACTTCATCATTAAAGGAAAAATTTCTTCTTTTATCCATTCTTTTTGGCTATCAAAAGAACCTACCATATTTCTTAAATCAGCCAACCAATACTTACATTCTTTTTCTTTAATGATGTCTATTACTGATAACACTCCCTTTCTAAAATTCTCTTGATGACCAAACATTCCATCCCAAACATCCATTACCACTTTTGTTTTCTCTTCGTAATAGATAGTAACATATTCATTGCCTGCGCCAGAAGTTAACGTTTTCATTTCTTCCATGATTTTAATTTAAATAGTTGAACAAAATAATAGAATAGTATATAGCTGCTAATATTCGTTGCTCATGAAAACGTTAGTTCATTTCTTATTTGTATGATTATCAATTATAAAGGGTTTTTTTAGGAGTTTCTTACTTTTTGCGATCGTAATAAATGCCCCTGTTAGGTTGTTTTATATCTTTTCCGAACTGCCTAGCAGAAAAATATTACTTGTTCTATATTTAAAGTATTCTTGATTTAATGAAGACATCATTTTATTAGTAGGTAAATGCTTTTTGTGTGAGCATACATACTTTTCGATCGACTAGTAAGCCTCTTATTAGAAGGAATATGGAGTCTGCGATTTCCCATTCATGTAAAGGCCAAGTATAATTTTTTAGGAAAGTTATTCATTTGCATCGTCCTTGCTATCCTTTATCCAAATGTTATTCTCACTTTTAATGTCTGGCAGTTGTTTATCAGGGTCAATTTCTACCGATATGATATCACTTGTGTTTTCATAAGTAAAAGACCAAACATCACTTCTTTGCCAGATTTCAACAGGAAGCTTTATCCTTTCTGTCTTTCCGTTTTCTTCCTTAATTTCTATTTCAACAGGCATCACTAACTTTTCTTGATTACTAATTGTAATGAATGCACCTTTCTTCATATTTTCTTCTATATAGGTTACTTTCTCTACAGCTTGATCTAAATTCCAGTTTGAGTAAAACCAACCTCGCCAAAACCAATCTAATTCATCACCAGCTACATTTTCAATCGTATTAAAAAAGTCAATAGGTGTTGGATGTTTGTAAGACCAGCGTTTAATATAGCTCTTAAAAGCATAATCAAATCGCTCATTGCCTAAAATAATTTCTCTAAGCAGCCATAAACCAACAGCCGGTTTGTTATATGCTATAAAACCTAGGTTATATGTTTGGGCAATATCAGGGTAAGTATTAATACTCTCTCTATTAGGATTCGTCATCATATATTGCATCGCTCTCAGGTTATTCTTTCCGTTATAATATTCACCATCATTAAAAGCTTCTGTGCTATACATATTTATAAAAGTATTGAAACCTTCATCCATCCAAGGGTAAAGTCTCTCATTTGAACCCACAATCATAGGAAACCAGTTATGCCCAAATTCATGATCAGTTACACCCCATAAACTCCCTTTTTTACTTTTCCAGCTACAAAATGAAAGCCCTGGATATTCCATGCCGCCAACGATACCAGCAACATTCACAGCTACCGGATAAGGATATTCATGCCATTTCCTTGAGTAGTATTCTATACTGGCTTTAGTATATTCTGTTGATCTTCCCCAAGCATCGATTCCATCGCTTTCTGGCGGATATACCGACATAGCTAAACAAGATTTACCACTGGGCAAGTTAATTTTTGCAGCATCCCAAATAAAACTTTTAGAACTTGCCCAGGCTACATCTCGGCTATTTTCCATTTTAAAGTGCCAAGTAAGCATACCTTCCTGTTGCGGTCTGGTTGTTTTAGCTTTTCCTACTTCTTTATTTGATATAATTTCTACAGGTTTATCACTCTTGGCAGCTTCAGCAAGTCGCTCAAGTTGCCTAGTCGTTAATACCTCTTCTTTATTTATGAGTATACCTGAACTGACTACAATATGGTCGTAGGGTACGGTGATATAATAATCGAAATTGCCATACTCAAGATAAAATTCGCCCGCTCCCATGTAAGGTTCTATATTCCAACCCTTAATATCATCGTATACAGCCATACGCGGATACCATTGAGCCAGTTGATAAATCCAACCGGCTTTACTTTCAAGTCTTCCCATTCGATCAGCACCATACTCGGGTATATTGTATTTAAAATCAAAGTCAATAATTACCTTCCCTCCATTTGCTTTTAAATCTTCGCTAAATCGTAATTGTAGTCGTGTGTCCGTTATTATCCTTTCAGTTTCTTTGCGATCACCGTCGTTTAGCTTTGTATATATTTTATCTATCTGATATCCTCCATTGGTATCGCCAATCCACCTTCCTCCGTCAGTATCCATAGTTAGCGTGCCGCGAGATTTAGCTGTGAACTTATTCTGATCTAATTGCAGCCATACAAATGATAGTTCATCAGGGCTATTGTTTGTGTAAATGATCTTGATATTACCTGAAATGGAATTTTCCTTTTCATCAAGCGCTACTTTAATCTCATAGTCTGCTCTATTTTGCCAGTAAGCATGCCCGGGTGCGCCGGAAGCTGAACGGTAAGGATTGGCTTGCCAATAAAAAAGAGAAGAGAATAATGATTGATTATTTTCATAGGCAGGTTGGGCGAAAATACCAAAAGCGCTTAATAATAGTGAAGTAAACAGTATGGCACTGATAAGTAGGTATTTTTTCATAAGGAGTAGCAATGAGTAATTTTTTGCTGAAAAATAAGCTTTAGACTGTTATAAACCAATGTGTTTATTATTGCATTTGCATCTTTAAAGTGCAAATACAATTTGAGGTATTTATGAAAAATTATGGAATATTTGATCTCCCAAAAAATTACAATAAACTTGTAAGCTTCAATTAAACAGGTTTTAAAAACAACTATTAGTATATTAAAAATTACATAGATGATTGTAATTGGTGACACCATCTTAAGTGATGATATTATTGAGAATTTTTTTGTATGTGACTTGGAAAAATGCAAAGGTGCTTGTTGTGTAGAGGGCGATTTAGGTGCACCTTTAGAGGAAACAGAAAAAGAAAAAATACATGATATTTATGAAAAGGTGAAGCCTTATATGCGGAAAGAAGGCATAGAAGAAGTTGAAAAGCAAGGAGTATATATTTTAGATGAAGAGGGAGATTACTCTACACCCACTATAAACCACAAAGAATGTGCTTATGCAGTTTATGATAAGAAAGGTTTTTTAAAATGCAGTATTGAACAGGCATTCATTGATGGGAAAATAGATTTCAGGAAACCTATTTCCTGCCATTTATATCCGATAAGAATAACAAAATACGAGCAATACGATGCATTAAATTACGATAGGTGGCATATTTGTAGTCCAGCATGTGGCCATGGTAAAGCTTTAGGAGTGCCTATTTATAAATTTCTCAAAGTGGCTTTAATAAGAAAATACGGTGAAGCTTGGTACAAAGCTTTAGAAGAAGAAATAGCTTTAAGAAAGCAAAATAATATCAGTTAATTCCTTCCTGATATATGATTTTTCAAGTTTTAGTGCGTTATAAGGTATAATTCATTTTTTGACCTAAAATTTTTTTATGACTGCCACAAAACAGGGAATTTATATCTACGGAATTATCCAAACTTCACAAGACAGAATTTTTCATATTGAAGGTTTACAAAATGAACAAGTAAGTACTATTGGATTTGATGGTCTTGCAGCAGTTACAAGCACTTACGAATTTACTGATCGAGAGTATGTGAAAAGTTCTAGAACTAATATGCTTACCCACCAGAAAGTATTGGAATTAGTAATGGAGGAGTTTTCGGTATTACCTTTCTCTTTTGGTACTATCGCTAATACTATCACTGATGTGAACAACCTGATTACTAACCGCTACACTGTTTTTCAAAAAAACTTCAACTATATAGAGGGCAGAGTAGAATTGGGAGTAAAAGGACTTTGGAAAGAGCCTGATAAAATCTTTGCTTCAATAGCTGCAAATAATGAAGAGATAAAAAGTTTAAAGGCACATATACAAAAAACAGGTGACCAATCTGCTATGATCGAAGTTGGAAAAAAGGTAGCTCAATTGTTACAAGCAAAGAAAGAATCTATGGCTGAAGAAATTTATAATTTGTTGCGTAGGAGTGCGGTAGATTTTAAACTAAACCAGACAGTTACCGATGCTATGTTTCTCAATGCCTCTTTTTTAGTTGAAAAGTCAAGGGAGATTGAATTTGATAACTTGATGGAAGAAATAGGCGAAAAATATGCTATGGAAGTCGACTTCAAATATGTAGGACCATTACCTGCCTATAATTTTATTGATCTTTCAATTGAGTTAGAAGAATGGGAAAAATAAATGAGATAAAAATACTGCCTACCATATCAGTTTTAAAAATTTCTCGTTATTCACACATCCAAGTAACCTGATTAAGATCAGGTATTTTTAGAAAATTATCTTTAATACTATCATTAAAATCCCTGCTTGGATACCAGGCAGGTTTTTTCATTTTAAAGCTTTACTTATGTTCCTGATCGATAATATTTTAACTGCACCGGCAAAAGGATTTATGAATATTTTGAAGGTAATATACGATGAAGCTTACAATGAACTGTACGATCCTGAAAAGATAAGACAAGAACTTATGGAGTTGCATTTAAAACTGGATTCAGGAGAAATTACTGAAGAGGCTTATGAAGTAGCAGAAGAAGTCTTGCTGGATCGGTTAGATCAGATTAGGGAATAATTAAATGAAAACTGCGCTTATGAATCTTTTTAATATCACAATATCAGGTATATAATTATGGAATGAATTTTTAAAAGTCAAGATACTAAATCGCTATAAGCTGTTATAACCAGCTATTTTTTATTTTTTAGCTATGCAAAAAGAAAATACATTAACCTATCTTTATTGTATTTGTGATAAGCTCCCCAAATTACCCAACATATCTTTCGAAAATAACTTAGAAGTCGTCACGATTAATGAATTTTTTGCGGTAATAGAAAGTGTTTCGGATGAGCAGTTTGGGGAGAAAGTATTAAATGCCAATATTGCCGATTTAACATGGTTAGTATCTAAAGTAAATATCCACGAAGGAGTTATAGAAAATATTATGACTCAAGCAACTGTGTTGCCTAGTAAATTTGCGACGATTTATACTGAAAAAGCTCACCTAATAAAGATACTAAGAGGGAAGCAAAACGAATTTTACACTACGTTAGAAAACCTTAGAGGAAAACAAGAGTGGGGAGTGAAAATATATCTTACCTCTCCTACGACTTGGTTACCAGAAGATGTGAAAGATGAGGAATTACATAAGATGGAGTTAGCCCTTACAAATGCTACACCCGGTAAGGCTTATATTTTAAAAAAGAAGCTTCATACCTTGGCAAAAAACAAGCAACAGCAATTAATGCAAAGTTGGCGTACAGGTTTATACAATGCAATTAAAGCAACAGCTGTAGAAAGTTTACAAAAAGCTATTCATCCTGTAAAAGACGATTCAGATGTTGAAGGCAAACTTATTTTGAATGGTGTTTTTTTA
>JBCDJE010000299.1:0-5765 GCA_038748185.1 Bacteroidota bacterium | reverse complement strand
CTTATACGATCTTTTAGTAGGGTATTATTTCTTTATCCAAGACTTTGAAAAAGGATTTAGTTATGCTAAAAAATGGGTTGATTTATTGGCCAACTCAAAGGAACTTATCGCTTCAAGGTTAGATATGTATATCAAAGGTATTAATAATTTAATGATTGCTCAATATAAACTCTCTAAGTATCACGAATTTGTAGAAACACATAAAAAACTAAAAGCGATTAGAACTATGTCTCATTTAGAACTCAATGAAAATATTCAGGTAAAGCTTTTTAAGTACAATTATGTACATGAATTTAACCGATACTTTATGCTTGGTGATTTCGATATTGGTGTATCTCGTTTCAAAAAAATTAAAAATAATATAGAAGAATATATTCAACGACTTGACAGGCATTCGAGAATTATTATGTATTATAAGATTGCTTGTTTATACTTTGGGAATGATCAACATCATGAAGCGCTTACCTGGATTAACCGAATTATAAATGAAGAAGATGTAGATTTGAGAGAAGACATACATTGTTTTGCGCGGATACTCAACTTGATTTGCCACTATGAAATAGGCAATAATGATGTAATTGAATACTACATCCGTTCAACATATAGGTTTTTACTAAAAAAAGATGATCTTCATAGCTTCCAAAAAGCCATACTAAACTTTTTGAAAAAACTAAATAGAATCACCTCTGAAGAACAACTTATCAACCAATTTATAGGATTAAGAGAGCAGCTACTTCCACTTACCCAAAACCGCTACGAAAAAAGAGCCTTTATCTATTTCGATATTATCTCGTGGCTAGAATCTAAAATCCAGAAAAAGCCTATTCAGCAAATAGTGAAAGAAAAAGCACAAAAGATTATTAACACAACTTCCCAAGCAGCCTGATTTTTATTAAATTGAACGCCGTTATAATTTTCAAAAACAAAAAACACTTTATCTGAACCAAAATTTTTATGGAAAAATCAAGACGAAAATTTATAAAATCTACTGGAGCTGCGGCACTGGGTACTACTTTGGCTTTCAACATAGGTTTTCCCAAGGAAAGCTTTGCTGCTAATAGCGATACCTTAAAAGTTGGGCTCATTGGTTGTGGAGGGAGAGGAACAGGTGCAGCAAACCAGGCATTAAATGCCGATAGTAATGTTATTCTTTCTGCTGTAGCCGATATTTTTCCCGACAGGATGCAAAGCTCCTTAGAAAACCTTAAATCGTTACATGGTGATAAAGTTCAGGTTAAGGCTGATCATCAATTCGTAGGATTCGATGCTTACCAAAAATTAATAGATAGTGATGTAGATGTAGTTTTATTGGCTACCCCTCCCATTTTCAGACCTGATCACCTTGACTTAGCTATTGAAAAAGGTAAACATGTGTTTTGCGAAAAACCTATGGCAGTTGATGCCCCGGGAGTACGCAAAGTGTTGGCAAGTGCCAAAAAGGCAAAAGAAAAAAACTTATCACTTGTATCGGGATTTTGTTGGAGATATCATGAACCTAAGAGAGAAACCTTTGGTAAAGTACTAGATGGAGAAATAGGTGATATAATGACAGTTTATAATACCTATAATACCGGTGAGTTATGGTTTAAAGAGCGTCAGCCAGAATGGAATGAAATGCAATACAAGCTCAGAAATTGGCTGTATTATAACTGGCTTTCAGGGGATCATATTAATGAACAAGCAATTCATAGTATTGATATGATGACTTGGGCACTAGGTAATAAATTACCTGTAAAAGCAACTGGTACTGGAGGAAGGCAGAAAAGGATTGACGATAAATATGGGAATGTATATGACCACTTTGCTATTGTTTATGAATATGATAAAGGCGAAAAAGGATTTCATTTTAGCAGGCAACAAAAAGACTGTTCCAATAGCTACGCAGTTGAAATTGCCGGTACAAAAGGGCATTGCCTAGTAGATTGTATTAGAAGAAAACATGAAATTACTGCTGGTGGAGAGAAATGGCGATACAGAGGTGATGGCAATGATATGTATCAAACAGAACACGATGAACTTTTTGAATCGATCAGAAAAGGTGAGCCCATGAATGATGGTGAGTGGATGGCTAATAGTACCATGTTAGCCATACTTGGAAGAATGGCAGCTTATACTGGCCAAACGATCACCTGGGAAGAGGCTCTCAATTCAAATGAAGTACTCAGCCCTACTAATGAAGCCATTGCTACAGCCTTTGAGATGGGTTTTGATTGGCCAGGAAATCATCCTGCAGTACCCGGTGAGACAAAGTTTTTTTGATCTTTATAGAATATACTAAAAAGTAAAAAGGGACATTCAAACGTCCCTTTTTTATATCTATTATAGATCTATACTAGAAGGCAAAAGTAATTTCTTGCTTTATATCAGGATGTAAACTTAAAGCCACAGGGCATGAAAGTGCTGCTCTTTGTAATTTAGTTTTTTCTTCCTTGGTAAGCGAATTTTCTTCAAATGTAAAATGAATTTTTATTGTAGCTATTTTTCTTGGATTAGAAGCCATAACTTTTTCTATTTCGTAATGAAACTTCGGCAAGATAATTTCATGTTTATTAGCAAAAATACCTATTATAGTAGCCATACAGCTTCCTAAAGAAGCACTTGTAAGATCAGTAGGAGAAAATGCTTCACCTCTACCATGATTATCGATAGGAGCGTCGGTTATTACTTCTTTACCTGATTTTAGGTGTGTAATACTAGTACGTAGTTCACCTAAGTATGTAGCTTTATAGTGTGCCATAACGGTGTAATTTTTCTTATCTTAGTACGTAATTTATATTAAATGCTAAATATATACCTTAAAGTGATAAATAGACGTCTACTTTTCTTCTTTTTTCTGGTATTTTTCTTTACAACTTCTATTGCTTTTGCCCAATTCTATGATGAGTCAGATGATGATTTACTCTATCGTAGAGAATTTGTATATGGTCTCAATTTTAATACTAATGGAGGGCTTTTAGGAGGTTTAATGTTTAAACATGCCCGAGTAATTAACAAGTTTATGTTTCATAGCTTTTCTTTGGAAATTGTTAATGTAAAACACCCAAAAGAAATTAGAACGCAAAGTCCTGCTACAGGAAGCAGTTATGTAAATAGTAAGAGAAATTATTTGTATGTAATAAGACCTCAATATGGTAGAGAAATCGTATTATTTCAAAAAGCGAAAGAACAAGGTGTACAAGTAAATTGGATTACTGCTATTGGACCAGGTATTGGTATAGTTGCTCCTTATCTCATTGACTATAATTATGATAACGATTTAATAAGAACCGAACAATTTGATTCTAGAATACATATAGATCCAAGAAGAATTTTAGGTACTGGAAGATTCACTGAAAGTCTTTCGCAGGCTAAAATACAAATTGCTGGTAGTTTTAAAACATCATTGAGTTTTGAGTTTGGTACTTTTAAAAATAATGTTACCGGTTTTGAAGCAGGATTTATGTTAGATGCATTTACCAATGAAATAGAAATTATAGCTGATGGTAATAATAGAAGTATTTATTCTTCTGCTTTCCTAACATTTTTCTATGGTATTAGAAAGTAGTCATTCTATTTCAATACTATATATTGTTAAAGTTTCAGTTTACCTTCTCCTGCAAAACAAGATTATTCATTTTCAATAATATTGAGCATTTTAATAGTAGCTTGTATTGCTGCTGAAGTCTGATCTGAATCTAATCCTCTAGTTTTAAATTCTCTTCCATTAAAATTCCATTTTATTGCTGTTTCAACCAAGGCATTTGTTTTACCACCAGGAGGAATTGTAACTATATAGTCAGTAAGTGTAGCAATGTTTCTATCTAGCCTTTTATAAATTTTTTGTAAAGCTTTCATAAAAGCATCGTACTGTCCATCTCCGGTTGAGGTTTCTTCAAAATATTCTCCTTCAATTTCAATGCTTAATGTTGCATTGGGTTTTAGATTATGCACATGAGTTACAAAGTAATTGTGAATCTTAATTTTTTCTTTAATTATTTCGCTACCCATAACATCGGAAATTATATAAGGTAAATCTTCTGTAGTAATCCCTTCTTTTTTATCGCCTAGTTCTACAACTTTTCTTGTAACTTTCTCCATTGTTTCAGAACTAAGTTCTATTCCGATTTCTTCTAAATTTTTACGAATACTCGCTTTTCCTGAAGTTTTTCCAAGAGCATATTTTCTAAGCCTTCCAAAACGCTCGGGGGTAAGTTCATTAAAATAAAGATTTCCTTTACTATCACCATCGGCATGAACACCACAAGTTTGTGTAAATACATGTTCTCCAACAATTGGCTTATTTCCCGGGATTCTGGTTCCAGAAAAAACTTCTACCATACGGCTCACTTTATTAAGTTTTTTCTCGTCAATTCCTGTTTCTAAATCCATTTGGTCATTTATTACTGCGACTACACTTGCCAATGGAGCGTTGCCGCTCCGCTCTCCTAAACCATTTACTGTAGTATGAGCTCCCTTAGCCCCTGCTTTTAAAGCTGCCATAACATTGGCAACAGCTAAATCATAATCGTTATGCGTATGGCAATCGAAATGTAATTGAGGAAATTCTTTTATAATTGTTTTAAAAAATTGGTAGCATTCAAACGGGTTTAAGATTCCAAGGGTATCAGGTAACATAAACCGAACAATGTTTTCATGTTGCAACTGCGAAATTATGTAAAATACATAATCAGGCGAGTGTTTTATCCCGTTAGACCAGTCTTCTAAATAAATATTTACCGTAATATCTAGTTTTTGTGCATATTCAAGGCTGCGTTGAATATCTGCTATATGTGCCTCTTTTGTTTTTCGTAATTGACCTTCTAAGTGGTTTAATGAACCTTTAGTAAGCAAGTTCATAACTTTAGCACCAGTGTTCTTTATCCAGTCAAGTGACTTACCACCGTCTACAAACCCAAGTACTTCTATATTAGCTAGTAAATTGTTTTCTTCAGCCCAATTCACAATTTTTTTTACACCTTCAAATTCACCTTCTGAAATTCTAGCTGAAGCCACTTCAAGCCTGTCAACTTTTACTTCGTCTAGTAATATTTTAGCTATATTCAACTTTTCGTTTGGTGCAAAAGCCACTCCCGATGTTTGTTCACCATCTCGAAGGGTAGTATCCATTAATTCTATCTTCATTCTTTTATTATTTACTTCTGTAGTTGAAGTTTCATTACATTTTCAGGAAAAAGGATTGTAATTTATAAAAAACAAGTGGAATAAAGGAAGACTAAGAGGTTACATTGTCTTTCAGGAAGCTTTTAAGTAATAACCTAATTAACGTGAGTCTTCAGGATAAAACGTTAAAAATCAATCGCTTACACGTCATGCTGACCACGTCATGCTGACCAAAGTGAAGGGCGCCTGCAAGGAATCTGTAAACTATTTCAAACAGTTTGTCGTTGCCACGTTGGCTTCACACCAACGCACCTACCACGCTTAAGTTCACGATAGCGACCGTCGCAAAGACGTACTTTTTATGTGGTATATTGGTTGATAATTCAAAAACCTCACGTTAATTAAGAATAATACTGGTTATTATTTCTATAAATCCATTCATTATGGGAATAACTATATTTAAAAATTAAAAGTACCTAATCTTAATAAGGTAGGGGCTGAGTAACACGTAAATTCCTTCTTTAATTTAACTCAAGATGAGTTTCTTGTAAGTATTCATTTACCCATTCTTCTGCCATTTTTCTATATGCATTGTACTTAAAATTATACCACTCATTTAACAAGCCAGTATCTTCAAGTGCATACCTGAATTGCCTAAAAGGGTT
>JBCDJE010000298.1:0-5780 GCA_038748185.1 Bacteroidota bacterium | reverse complement strand
GTGCATGGAATTTTACAGGAGCTGGTGATGGCTCTGGCATTTATAAAAGTATAGATGGTGGTGAAAATTGGAAAAAAATTAATACAGGTAAAAATGGTTTTCCCAGTAATGAAGGAGTTGGAAGAATTGGCTTAGATATTTCACGCTCAAACTCAAATATTATTTATGCTATATTGGATAACCAAAATAGAAGACCGAAAACAGAAACAGAAGTATATGTGGTGACCAAAGAATTATTAAGCAAAATAGATAGAGAATCTTTCCTTGAGTTGAGTGATTTAGAAATTAATAATTATCTCAATAGAAATAATTTCCCTCAACAATACAATGCTACAGATATAAAAAAAGCAGTTGAGACTAAAAAAATAACTCCTAATACGCTAGTAGAATACCTGCAAGATGCCAATGCTGCATTATTCGATACTCCTGTGATTGGTGCTGAAATTTATAAGTCTGAAGATGCAGGTAAAACTTGGGAAAAAATGAATAAGGATTATCTCGATGGCGTATATAATTCTTACGGGTATTATTTTGGACAAATCAGAATATCTCCTCAAAATCCTGATAAAATTTACACTTTTGGCGTACCAGTAATAAAATCAGCAGATAGTGGTAAGTCTTGGGAATCTATTAATGGAGGAAACGTACATGTAGACCATCATGCATTATGGCTTAATCCACAAAAAAAAGGGCATCTAATTTTAGGAAACGATGGAGGAGTAAATATTTCCTATGATGATGGAAATACATGGATCAAATGTAATAATGCAGCATTAGGGCAATTTTATGCAGTAAATGTGGATATGGAAACACCATATAATGTGTATGGTGGTTTGCAAGATAATGGTGTTTGGATGGGACCACATAACAATGTGACAAACAATAATTGGCAAATGGAGGGCGCATATCCTTTTCAAGAATTATTGGGTGGCGATGGGATGCAAGTAGCAATTGATACCAGAGATAACAATATAGTTTATACTGGGTTTCAGTTTGGTTATTACTATAGAATATACAAAAATACCGGAGAGAAGAAACTCATCCAACCTAAACATAAATTAGGAGAAAGACCGCTGAGGTTTAATTGGCAAGTACCTATTCACCTCTCAAAACATAATCAAGATATTTTATACTTGGGCTCAAACAAATTCCATCGCTCTTTTAATAAAGGAGATGACTTTGAGGCATTATCGGGAGATTTAACAAAAGGTGGAAAAAAGGGAAATGTTCCTTATGGTACACTTACTGATATACACGAATCTCCTTTAAAGTTCGGATTAATTTACACCGGGACAGATGATGGATTAGTACATGTATCTAAAGATGGAGGTTATACTTGGGAAAATATAAGTAATGGATTACCAAAAGATATGTGGATAAGTAGGGTGACTGCTTCAGCATTTAAAGAATCAAGGGTTTATGTGAGTTTAAATGGATATCGCTTCGATAATTTTAGTGCAATGGTATTTGTTTCGGAAGACTACGGAAAAACTTGGCAATCCATTGGGAACGATCTTCCAGCAGAACCTGTGAACGTTATTATAGAGGATACTGAAAATAATAATTTACTTTATGTAGGAACCGATCATGGTTTATATATTTCTTTAAATAGGGGAAAAAGTTTTATGGCAGCAGGTAAATCTATTCCTAATGTTCCCATACACGATTTAGTAATTCATCCTAGAGAGCATCATTTAATAGTAGGTACACATGGTAGATCAATTTATGTTGGAGATATTTCCGAAATACAGCAACTTACTACAGAAGTTACATCAAAGGAGATAGACATTTTTGCTATAGACAATATGAAATACAGTAAGCAGTGGGGCAATGAAAAAGGTTATGCATGGAGGGGATATCATGAACCTAAATTACTAATGCCTTTTTATAGTAAAAACGCTGGTGAGGTAACAATAACAATTGTTTCAGAGAAAGAACAAATACTTAAAACAGAGAGAGTAAATGCAGTAAAAGGATTAAATTACTTTGAATATGATTTAAGTATTGAGAGAAAGGAAATTGAAAAATATAAAATAGATTTCAATACTTTATTTACAAGTTCTGAAATAGAAATGAATAAAAAGAAAAATGGGAAATTTTACTTGGTTCCTAGTACATATGTTTTACAGATAAAAATAAATGATCACAGTGCTACACAGAAATTTGTGATAGAACCACCTAAAAAACAGTCTGAAAGAAAACCTACACAAAAAACACCTTAGAAAGCTTTGAAGCTTTCTTTTATCAAAGTATGAATTTCTAATCTAGATAAAGAAAGTTTCAAAATTGCTCATTAATTTTAGAAAAACGGCGTTTTTTAATCTTACTATTAAAATCATTTTTAATTATTAAAGCATTAGGCGTACAACTATGGAATTTTCCAAAAGACTAACTACAAAAGAAAAAGCTTTGCGTATTAATCTTGACTCCAAAATTTATGGATCATTTGCCGAAATTGGCGCCGGACAAGATGTAGCAACGAATTTTTTTAAATCGGGTGGGGCTTCCGGTACAGTTGCAAAAACAATGTCAGCTTACGATATGGCTTTTAGCGATGCAATATATGGTCCTGAAGAAAGCAAAAGATACGTATGTGAACCACGCCTTATAAAAATGATTGACAAAGAGTATCGGTTATGTATAAAACGCTTACAGCATAGGGCAGCAGATACTTGTTTTTTTGCCTTCGCCGATACTGTAGAAGCACTTAACTTTAATAGGACCAATGAAGGTAGGGGTTGGATGGGGGTTCGCTTTCAATTAACCCCCCGAAGCGAACCCAATGAATGTGTGATACATATCAGGATGAAAGACAACGATCCAATTTTGCAACAACAAGCAGTAGGGATGGTAGGCGTAAATCTAATTTATGGATGTTATTTTCTTAATAAGAATCCTGAAGAACTACTTAATTCTTTGTTAGATGAAGTAACATTTAACAGGATGGAAATAGATTTTTTCAGATTATCAGGTCCTGATTTCGAAGATGTAGATAATAGAATTTTTAGTTTGAAGCTGGTTAAAAATGGTTTAACAAAAGCTACTATGTTCGGTTCTGATGGGGAAGTACTTCAGCCTGCCGATGTTTTATACAAGAAAAATATCTTAATTTTAAGAGGACGCTTTAGGCCTGTGACCAATGTAAATATTGATATGTTGGAAAAAGGTTACGAGCAGTTTTGTGAAGAACCAGATGTAGAACCAGATAATATAATTGTACTTTCAGAACTTACTCTTTCAGATTTAAGAGAAGCTTCACAAGGAGAGATTGACGAGAAAGATTTTATGGATAGGGTAAATATTCTTTGTTCTTTGGGTCAAACAGTACTTATCTCAAACTATCCTGAATATTATAGGCTTATATCTTACTTATCAAAATTTACCAGAAGTAAGAAAATGGGAATGATTCTCGGTGTATATAATATTGAGAAGATATTTATGGAAAAATATTATGAAAATTTAAAAGGAGGAATTTTAGAATCATTCGGTACTTTATTTGGCAGAAATATAAAATTATTGGTTTATCCTTCTTACCGAAAAGGCTCAAAAGAAATTATTCATAGTGAAGATATCTCTCTACCAGAACATTTAGTACACCTATTCATGTACTTGGTTGCCAATAATAAAATAGAAAATATACTAGGTTGTAATGAAGAAAACCTGCACATTATTTCAGATGAGATTTTAAAAGCGATAAAAGAAGGAGAAGGAGATTGGAAGAATTATGTTCCTGAAATCGTAGCAAAACAAATTGAAGAAAATCATTTGTTTGAATATCCTCATCAAGAAACTTCTAGTAAGTAAACTTTACACAAACGAAAGTCTGTAAGTGATCAAGTCTGGATTACTGATTTCTTTTTTTCCTCTTCCTCCTTGCTTACGTTGACGCTGGTAGTCGCTTTCAGGGGAACTTGGTTCCGAACCCGGCTCAATCTCTTGTAAGCCTTTTCGTATGTGCATCCGTGAACATCGACAGATAGTGTTGTAACCCTAACCGTTTATTCAAACCCTAAGAAGTGACGTTGCTGTTTCTCCTATAACGTCTTATCATGCCCGAGTTGAATAACTCGGTCTTTTTTGCTATTAATAAGTAACTTTAAGACGACCCATAGCTCATACTTTTTGATAGGTAATCAAGAGAACTTATAATGGAATCATTTATTTAATTTCTTTTACTTATTATTATTTGCTTAGAATCTGAAAATATCAAAAAAGTCATCCTTGCACAACATTTAGATGAAATATTGAATCATTTAACAATGTCTTTATTGTTGAGTTAATACAAAGGAAATCTCATACAGATTTAAAAAAACGGCTATATGGATATTATTAAAATTACCATCGTAGATAGAGAAGGACAAGAACACATTACCGAAGCACCAACTGATATGAACCTTAATATTATGGAGCTTTGCAAAGCAAATGAGCTCCCTGTTTTAGGAACTTGTGGTGGTATGGCTTTATGTTCTACTTGTCATATTTACGTAGAAAGTGGACACGAACTTCCTGAAATGTCGTCTGCAGAAGAGAATATGTTAGACAGTACTTTTTTTGTAGATGATGAAAAAAGTAGGTTAGGTTGTCAGTTAAAAATCACCCCAGAGTTGGAAGGATTGGTTATTAAACTTGCGCCTGAAGCTGAATAATGTTAATACTATGCAATCCTTTTCTTCTTCTTAATGATAGAAAATGTAATGATTGCAATCAATAAAAAAGCAGCTAACCAATAAAAGAGTCGATTTGTATTTGACGTTTTTGCATTACCAATCATCATGTAAGCCCCCCAATAATATGGATGTGATAAATTTTCATCAGCATTTTTTAAGTAATTTAATTTAGCGTCTCTCAATGCTTCCGATTCTGATTGACCATCTTTAAGTGCCATATAAAATGCTTGCATTACATTAACGGTTGATATATCAGGTACGGCCCAAGCTGTCATCATTACATTAGGAACACCTGCATACATAAAACCATTGGCAAGACTCATTATACCTTCACCTTTTAAATACTTTCCAATTCCAGTATTACAGGCACTCAGACTGACTAATTGAGCGTTAAAATCCATATTAAAAAGCTCATAATTGTAGAGTAAGCCATCCTCTTCCACATTATTTTCAGTAGTAAAAACTAGTTTTGAGTAAAGCGGATTTTCATCGTCAATAATAGTATGGGTAGCCAAGTGAAGTATTTCTGCATTTTTTGCCAAGGCTTTAAAACTACTTTCTGTTGCATCATTGCCAATTTTAACTTCACCTTGCATTATTTTGGCAATCTGTTGCACTTCTTGCAATGCGCCGGGAAGCATCTCTAAACCTTTAGCGATTTCCTTATCCTTTGCCGACCTTGTTGCTAATAAAGGATTTCCTTCTTTCTTAAATTCAGGGGCAAAACCTACAAACCTAGTCAAAGCTGCTCGTTTTTCTTTTCTTTTGTTGTATTCAACAAGGCTTAAAGACTGATGATAACTAGTTGTATAATCTTTTAGTAAATAGGCATAAGACTTGAGATTATCCTGTTTTTTTGGTTTGTTTTGCAACAACAATTCAAAAGGTAAATAACCTAAAATACCATCAGGTATTATGGTTATCGTATTAATGGACTTATCCTCATTTAATTCTTCGAGTACTGGCTTTAACAATTCTTGATATAATTTCCATAAACGATCTGCCAGTCCTTCTTTCTTTTTAATATTACTTATCAAACCAGTAATCTCAGGTTCTAGCATAGAAAGAGGGGTCAATTTATATGCAGAAATTTTGTTTTTCACTATTGCGAAT
>JBCDJE010000297.1:0-5805 GCA_038748185.1 Bacteroidota bacterium | reverse complement strand
CATTATCAACAAATGAAGTCATATTTTCTCCAACTGAACCAATTACTTCATAATTACCAAAAGGTTCTACTGCCCTTGCAATTACATAGC
This sequence comes from Bacteroidota bacterium, assembly GCA_038748185.1. Taxonomy (GTDB): domain Bacteria; phylum Bacteroidota; class Bacteroidia; order Cytophagales; family Flammeovirgaceae; genus Chondrinema. The sequence goes on along the minus strand of JBCDJE010000297.1, from coordinate 5,715 downwards.
CCGACTCATTAGGGTTTTCATCATCCCACTGAATGGTATATCCCGTATCTTCATTCCCATTTACAACTAAGCCAGTTGGTATAAAATGTGGTGGAATTACTTGGGAGGATAATAATTCTTTCCTATTAGGTGAATTCTCTAAAACTGCTTGCATTCTCAAAGATTGATCTGCTGTAAAAAGATTCATGCAAGCGTCGGCAGTATAGTCCATAAAATTTTGAAACATATCCGGCAAATCATTTTCCTCAGTACAAGTATTAGGGTTAGCAGGATCAGGAAAAACACATGGACTAAATACATCATCTCTATCAGTTATAGTAGTAGGAGTATCATCACAAAAGTCATCATCTTCACATCCGCCAATTACTCCCCAAGGATGTAGAAGTGCTAGGTAGTGTCCAATTTCATGGGAACAAGTTCTGCCTCTATCATAGCGATTATCATTAAGTTTATCAAAAGTGCCTAAAGTAGTATGATTTGAGCCAAAAACTGCATTATTGATTACTACTCCATCTTGGTTATCATTATCATTTTCAAGAGGTACACCCAAATTTCCTGAAGCCTTAGGCCAAGAAGCATATCCTAGCAATGTAGTGCCAAGATTAGCTACCCAAATATTCATATATAACTTGGGATCCCAAGAGGTAATTGGCTTGATATCACTATCTAATTGCGAATCGTTCCAAAAATCCTGACCACTGTTATACCGATGTATGCCTGGTTCTGGTAATACATTCCCTTCAGGATCCAAAATAGCTTTTCTAAACTCTATCCTAGTATCTACCGCCACATTTGCGAAAACTTCAGGTGTGTTGATTCTATCAGTATTTAACCTTCTGTAATCTTCATTGAGTACTTGTAATTGTGATAGTACTTGTTCAGCAGGAATATTATTTCCCTCCCCTATAGGTTCTCCATTATGTATCACGTGCACAATGACCGGAATTACATAAATATTTTCTTCTGTTTCTTTACCTTTCTTTAGTAAACTATTACTAATTCTTTTTTGTAGCCAATTATCAAATTGTTTAAAAGCTGCTTTTTTTTCTTTTTCAGGCATATTTGGTAAAGCCTTTTCCATAGTACTGCATCTAATGATTTCTTGCGCATTTACTTCCATAAAAAAAATAAGAGAGAAGAAAATAGAAAAAAATAAATAATATCGGATCATTAAAAAGCTATTTTGAAATAATTAAGTTTACCATTATGCAAGCTAACAAAAAGATGAACGTAATAATTTTGACTTTCAAACTTAAAAAATGGTTTACATGTTACTAACTTTGTCATACATCATAAACAGAATATTTTAAAACTTATGAAAAACTTAATTTCTTTATTTCTACTTTTTTTTGCAGCTACCACTGTTTCTTTAGCACAAGGAGTATTTGCGTTTGAGGAAACAGAATTCAATTTTGGTGATATTAAGGAAGGCGAGCTCGCTGAACACATTTATGCTTTTAAAAATACAGGTAATGCACCAATAGTGATTGACCAAGTAAAGGCTTCTTGTCGATGTACAACACCTGAGTGGCCAAAAGAACCCATTATGCCGGGTGAGTCTGCCAGTATAAAAGCAGTCTTTAACAGTAAGGGCAGACCTGGCAATGTTTATAAAACCATTACCATTACTTCTAACGCTTCAGAAACCACCAAGACGCTCAAATTAAGAGGGCAAGTAATAAAAAGTAGCGATAGCGAATAAGTATTAAACTTAAGCAATAGAAAGCCAACTTCAAATTATTTAAGGTTGGCTTTTTTATGGTTTAACAGTGAATGATTTGTAAAGCATCTGATTTCATAAAAATCAGATAGAATAATTTCAAGCTCTTTAATTATAAAAATGTTTTTACAATATTCACTTACTCTCCTCTAGTAATAGAATTACGACCAATTACTACTTTTCATTTTTGTAAATCGTACTTTCGGTTAAATTTGCTGCTTAAAGGATGATTTGTATTTTTTAGTAAGCAGTAAAAATGCTTCTAGTTATAATTTAACTTCAGAATAAATGATTTCAGAGAGATTAAAGGCACTATCGGAATCTGCAACTTTGGCTATGGCTGTAAAAGCCAGAGAAATACAAGCAAAAGGGCATCATGTCATCAAACTCAACCTCGGGGAACCTGATTTTCAAACACCTGAGCATATCAAGGAAGCAGCTAAACAAGCCATTGACGATGGTTTCACTTTTTACCCTCCCGTTGCAGGTTTTCCGGATCTAAAAACTGCCATTTGTGATAAACTATTGAGAGATAATGATTTAACTTATAAACCATCTCAAATAGTAGTTTCGACAGGCGCTAAGCAATCTATTGCCAATGTATTATTAAGTATTATAAATAAAGGGGATGAGGTAATTATTTTTACTCCCTATTGGGTAACCTATGTTGAGCAAGTAAAACTAGCCGAGGGTACGCCTGTTATTCTAAAAGGAAGCATAGAAAATGATTTTAAAGTTACCGCTGAAGTATTAAAAAATGCGCTTACTTCCAAAACTAAAGCCTTACTATTTTCTTCTCCTTGTAATCCTACGGGTTCAGTTTTTAACAAAGCAGAATTAAAAGAAATAGCAACCGTATTAGCAAATCACCCTGAACTGATCGTAATCTCAGATGAGATATATGAATATATAAATTTTGAAGCTGATCATGTTAGCATAGCTCAGTTTGAAGGCATGCAAGAAAGAACTGTTGTGGTAAATGGATTTTCTAAAGGTTTTGCGATGACTGGCTGGAGGCTGGGTTATATTGCTGCACCGGAATGGATAGCTAAAGCTTGTGACAAAATGCAAGGGCAGATCACTTCAGGAACAAGTACCATTTCGCAAAAGGCAGGTGTCGCAGCGCTAACCGGAGACTTACAACCTACTAAAAATATGGCAACTGCCTATTTAAGGCGAAGGGATATGTTTAGAAAAATGCTACTGGAAATTGAAGGCATAAAAGCTAACTTGCCTGTAGGAGCATTTTATATTTTTCCCGACATAAGCCATTACTTTGGCAAGACTGATGGAAACACTACTATCAATAATGGTTATGATTTTTCAATGTACATACTGAATGAAGCCCATGTTTCCATTGTTAATGGAGCTGCATTTGGTGAGCCCAATTGTGTGCGTATTTCTTTTGCTGCATCTGATGAAGACTTGAAAGAAGCTGCACAACGAATTAAAAAGGTATTGGCAAGGCTACATTAAACTTTGTCTTTTTTTACTAAAACTCTCCCAAAAAATCAATTTTACAATGGTGAATACCGCAAAACTTCAAACTGATTTTTCAAAATTTAAGGCCCTTATCATCGGAGATGTAATGATTGACTCTTATGTATGGGGAAAAGTTAAGCGTATTTCGCCAGAGGCTCCTGTACCTATTGTTAATGTAGATCGCAGAGAAATTAGACTTGGAGGTGCTGGCAATGTCGCACTAAATATAAAGTCTTTAGGGACTACTCCTATTCTGTGTGCTGTTAGTGGTAATGATGATGAAAACAGGAATCTGTTGTATTTATTAGCAAAGCGAAAAATGACAACCGAAGGGATCATATCTGTACCTGACAGATTAACTACGGTGAAGCATAGAATCTTAGCAGGATCTCAACACATGATGCGGATCGATACCGAAACGGAGGAAGAAATCACAGATCAAGTACAAGAAAAGTTATTGGCTTTTATAGAAAAAACTATTCCTGAGGTGCAGGTTGTCATTTTTGAAGATTATGATAAGGGAGTACTTTCAAAAAACCTTATCCAAGCAGTTATTTCACTCGCCAAAGAAAAAAGAATTCCTACCATTGTTGATCCTAAAAAAAGGAATTTTTTAAGCTACGAAGGAGCTACATTATTCAAACCCAATTTAAAGGAATTAAAAGAAGGATTAAAAACGGAATTTGAAAGTCACGACTTAGTAGCACTTGAAGAAGCGTTGCAACTTCTCAACACTCACATGCCGATTCAATCTGCTATGGCTACGCTTTCTGAAAATGGTGTTTTTATAAGTGATTTCAAAGATAAATTTCATATCGATGCTCATAAGAGGGAAATAGCAGATGTTTCTGGTGCCGGAGATACAGTGGTTTCTATTGCTGCTTTATGCCTTGCTGCCGGACTTTCAATTGATAAAATTGCCGCGATTGCCAACCTGGGTGGCGGTTTAGTATGTGAACAATTGGGAGTTGTACCTATTCACTTAGAATTACTAATGAAAGAAGTAACTAAATTAGGTATATGATAAGGTTAAATTTTAAACACTTCTTCAAAATAGCCTACATTCAATATCCTTTGTTTTGCTTCAAATGCCATTTGGCAAAAGCTTCATCATTTAGTACTGCTACCGGAATAGGAAACAGGAGGTGTTTTTCTTCAATCTGAAAATCGGGTAATTGCTTTTTGATAAATGTAAGTCCCCACCTGCGATAATCAAATAAAGATTTAGCTTCTAAAACCAGCTCCTTTTCACGTTCAACCTGAATCAGTTCAAGAAATGTGGTTTCTTCTATTGTATTATCAAGTAGATTTTGCCCACTTCGCGCTCTCACTAGGTTAATACCAGTAAGTCTTGATCTATCTGTAGCAGAAAGATGATTTAAGATTTCGGAATGAAATAGCCAAATATCGGCAAGCCTAAAAATATATTCTGGTATAATAGAGGTTTGAACCAATTTAGGATTGTATTTCCTAAATACCCATGTTGCAGTATTATCCTTTTCTAAAATGGCTACTTTGCGTGTATCGCTACTTTCTATAAGAGTAACAAATCTACTATCAGGTGTTGACAAAGGATTTTCTCTAATTATATCACTTTTTTGAGTAATCACTCTATCGGAAGCAGTATACCATATATTTTCGATGCCTAAAGCTAAATTAGGTTCAAATAAGTTAAAGTAGTTTTTTTCAAGAATAAAGTGCCCACTGTTTATTATATCATTAAACTGTTGGAAAGCTAATGACCACTCATCAGCTAATCCTTTTGAAGCGCGATAGAGATAAACTTTTCCTAACAAGGCTTTTGCAGCCCAGAAATTGGCAAAATTTCTATTATCAGAACTTTTTCCTAATTGAAGTCCTGCCTCCAAATCTTCAAAAATAAGCTGCCATATTAATTGCTCGTTCGTCTGACTACTAGTTAATACATCATTCACATTTTCTTTAAAAACTGGTACATTGCCAAACATCAACTGTAACTCAAAATAATACATCGCCCTAAGTACCCTTGCTTCTAACACTAAAAGACTACCTTCTTCACTATAATTCCTGCTGCTAAAGTGAGTGACTACTTGGTTAAGATTGCTAACTCCCTGATACATCCTTTCCCAAACTACCTGAAAAACAGGATTATCAGCTTCCCATTGATAGCGATTAATTAAAACTTCATCTGCAATTTCGGCATTAGCTCCAACGGCCAATGAAGGCAGGTTTTGTAACATTCTGTATTCCACGCTGGTCAAATTATTAGCAAGTTCAGCGTATATTAATTGCCTGGTATCATTTGTCTGATCTGTTTCTGTACCTGCGAAATTATTTAAATTGATGTTGGCGACTGTATAATGTTGGGGAACGATATCTTCTTCATTACAAGCAAATACAAAAAGTAATAAGACATAGCTGAAAAAAAGTCTTCTAAAAAAAAACATGTAATTATTGGTTGTACATATAGAAAAAGAGATTTTACTGCATTTAGTATTTTCTAACAGAACACAGTTAGGCATGATAGACTTTTG